>JAXDPC010000137.1:0-12426 GCA_034668525.1 Sphingomonadales bacterium | reverse complement strand
AGCTCGGAGCTGTCGACGGTATGATAGGAGCCGTCGATCAAAGTCACCGCGACGTCGACCACCGGGAAGCCGAGCGGCCCCTTCTGCATCGCGTCCTTGACCCCCGCTTCGACGGCAGGGAACCATTGCTTGGGCACCACGCCGCCCGAAATCTTCTCCTCGAAGCGGAAGCCCTCGCCGCGTCCCAGCGGGCGCAGCTCGATGACGACGTCGCCGAACTGGCCGTGACCGCCCGACTGCTTCTTGTGGCGGCCGCGTTGGGTGACGGTGCGCCTGATCGACTCCTTGTAGCCGACCGTCGGCATTCTGGAATCGACGGCGACGCCGTAGCGGCGCTTCAGCCGTTCGAGCGTGACCTTGAGATGCTCGTCGTTCACCCCTCTGAGACGGGTCTCGTGGAGGGCCTCGTCCTGCTCCCATTCGAGCATCGGATCCTCCTCGACCAGCCGGTGCAGGGCGGTCGAAAGTCGTACGTCGTCCTTCCTGTCCTTGGTCGCGATCGCAAGCACGTAATTGGCCGCCGGCAGCGCGACCTCCGGCCGCGCGGCCGCGCCCTTGCCGGCGCTGAGCCAGTCGCCGGGGCCGACGCCTTCGGCCTTGGCGATGGCGACGACGTCGCCCGCTGCGGCCTGGCCGGCCTTGACCGTCTTGTCGCCCTGGACGGTGAAGAGGGTTCCGATCCGCACCGCTTCGCCGTCGCCGGTCCGGAGCTCGGCGCCTTCCTTCAGCGTGCCGCCGAACACCCGGGCGTAAGCGAGGCGTCCCATCGAGCCGGCGTTGGAGATCTTGAAGACGAAGGCGCAGCCGGCTTCGGCGCCGAGCCGCCTGGCGGCGACTTCCGGCCCCGGCGCATCGTGGCGGAGCGCCTTGAGCAGTCGGCGGACCCCGAAGCCGTTGAGGGCGGACCCGAACAGCACGGGGACGACGAGATTCTCCTGCGTCTCGCGGCTGAGGTCCTCGTAGACCACGCGCGGATCGGGCGTCTCGTCCATCAGCAATTGTTCGAGCAGGGCGTCGTCATGGTCGGCGAGCTGCTCGAGCAAATGGAAGCGCGCCGCCTTCTCGCGCTCGGCGAGGTCGGCGGGGATTTCGGTCTGCTCTGAGGCCTTGCCGGCGCGGTAGTGGAACGCGCGTTCGAGTGCGACATCGACGAAGCCGCTGATCTTCTCCCCGGAGCGAATGGGGATCTGGCGGGCCAGCAAGGGGGACGCGCTCATCGGCTGCAGCGCCTCCAGCACGTTCTGGATCGAGCCGCGCGCCTGGTCGATCTTGTTGACGAAGACCATGTGCGGGACGCCGAGGCGCTCGAGCTGGCGCAGCGTCGGCTCGGCGAGGAGGGCGCGGTCGGCGTCCGGATCGACGACCACCAGCGCGAGATCGGCGGCGGCGACGGCGAGCGCACCGTCGGCTGCGAAGCCGACTGAGCCCGGCGCATCGAGCAAGGCGTAGCGGTCGGCCATGAAGCCGAAATGCATCAGATTGAGCTCGGTCGAGCCGCCGCGGGCCCGCGCCTCCGGCGTCGAATCGCCGATCGTGGTGCCGGCCGCGACGCTGCCCTGCCGGTCGATCGCTCCGGCCGCAAAAAGAAGGGCCTCGGCTAGGCTGGTCTTACCCGCCCCGCCGGGGCCCACGAGCGCGATGGTCCTGGTGCCTGCAGCTCTTGTGGGCATGAACGTCTCCTTCGTCCGCTTCCGCGGCCCGCGAGGAAGACGCGGCGCCGCGCCGCATGGGAAACGAGAATGAGTCCACCGAATCGCGGGCGAGCGCAAGAGGAGAGTTGCGGCGCGGCCGCCCGTCAGCGCGCCCCCGGAGCCGCCCGCCGCATCAGGCACAGCCAGGGTCCCGCCTCGGGATGGAGGCCGATCGAGCGGGCGCGCAGCCAGGCGACCGGCGCCCATTCCCCGGCCTGCAGCGAGGCCCGGCGGATCACGCTGGCGCCGGACTCGCCGTCGACCGTGCATCCCTCCCAGAGGATGGCGAGCCGCAGCGGACGCGACTCGTCGTCGACGGGCAGGGCCCGTGCGGCAGGGACCATGGCGAGGTGCCGCCGGGCGGTTTCGTTGGTGGTGACGAGGGGGCCCGCTTCCTGCAGCCACAGGGCCGCCTGTCGCTCCGCGCGGGAGATGCCCGGCGTCCCGGCAAAGCAGAGCAAAGCGGACGGGATGAAGAACAAGGCGATGGCCGCCGGCACGAGCCGTCGCCGCTCCCGCCACAGCGCCACCGTCGCGACGCCCACGACGGCGGACGCGGCGGCCGCGAGGGGGAGGAACATGCGCGGTTTGGGGTCCAGCCCGAGGGCGTAGGTGAAGACCAGGCCGGCGCCGGCGGTCAGGACGAGCAGGGCCGGCAGCAGGCTGCGGCCGGTGCCGGCTGCGGCCACCTTGCGCGGGGTAGCGGCGAGCAGCAGCGGCGCGGCGAGCAGGGTCAGGCCGATCTCGGCATGGGTAACGAGGTTGACGACCGGCTTCACCGTCCAGTGCGCCTCGATGCCGTTGGCGGCCCGCCAGCCGGCGATGAATTCCGGGTTGAAGAAGGCGCTCCGGCTGGTGTCGACCCACGAGGCGAGCTCGGTCGACGGGATGCGCGTGTGCCCGAAGGCGAGCCGCAGCCGATAGAATGGGTCGCCGGTCGCGACGAAGTAGGCGAGCATCTCGGCGGCGAGCGGCAGGGCGAAGGCAGGCGCGGCCCAGACCAGCACCCGTTTCTGCGCCGGCGCGGCGCAGAGAAAGGCGATGCCGGCACCGGCGACGAACACCGCGCTGGTCTCGCGCGCGAGCATCGCGAAGGCGAGGCCGGCGCCGAGCAGAAGCGCCCATCGCCGCTGGCCGCTGCGCACCGCCTCGATCCAGCCCAGCAAGGCGGCGAGCAGGAAGGCGAGCTCGGGATGATCGATGTTCGGCCGCGCGAGCTGGATCGCGAAGATCGGCGTCAGCAGCAGCGCGCAGCCGGCGACCAGCGCGGGCGTCCGCCCGGCGACGCGCTCGACGATGCGCGCGAGCAGGAGCAGCACCGTCGCCGAGTAGAGCAAGGGCACCAGCGCCAGCGCGGTCCTCCCTTCGCCGAAGACCGCGATCGCCGCGGCCATCGGCGCGACCAGGGGCCAGCGCGCCCACCAATGGTCGTGCGGAAGGCAGGCGCCGTGCGCGGCCCAGCATTCGCTCGCGATCAGATATTGCCAATCGTCGCCGCCGCCGCCGACGTAGCCGACCGGGTTGATCCAGTAGAGCAGCAAGGCCAAGGCGAGCAGCGGCACCGCCACCGGCAGCGCCGGCCGGCCCAGCGCGTGGATGTAGCCGATGTCGGGTGCCGCCTGCGTCGCCATTTGAAGCATGCGGTAGCGCGATCATGGTTGACGGCGCGTAAACCCGCAGGGGCCGTGGCGAGCTTGCCGCAGCGCAGCACGTGGCTTAAGTCCGGGCGATGACCTCCACCAACGACATCCGGCGCTCGTTCCTCGATTATTTCGGCTCCGTCCAGCACCGGATCGTGCCGTCGGCGCCGCTGGTGCCGCAGAACGACCCGACCCTGATGTTCGTCAACGCCGGCATGGTGCCGTTCAAGAACGTGTTCACCGGCCTCGAGACGCGGCCTTACTCGACCGCGACCTCCTCGCAGAAATGCGTCCGCGCCGGCGGCAAGCACAATGATCTCGACAATGTCGGCTACACCGCCCGCCACCACACCTTCTTCGAGATGCTCGGCAATTTCTCGTTCGGCGACTATTTCAAGGAGCGCGCGATCTCGCTCGCCTGGACGCTGCTGACGAAGGAATGGGGGATCTCGCCCGACCGGCTGACCGCGACCGTCTACCACACCGACGACGAGGCCTATGATCTGTGGCGCAGGATTTCCGGCCTGCCCGAGAGCCGGATCATCCGCATCCCGACCAAGGACAATTTCTGGGCGATGGGCGACAGCGGCCCCTGCGGGCCCTGCTCGGAGATCTTCTTCGATCATGGCGAGCATATAGCGGGCGGCCCGCCCGGCTCCCCGGATGAGGACGGCGACCGTTTCACCGAGATCTGGAACCTCGTCTTCATGCAATATGAGCAGGAGGACAACGGGATCGTCCGCGACCTGCCGAGGCCCTCGATCGACACCGGCATGGGCCTCGAGCGGATCGCCGCGGTCCTGCAGGGCGTCCACGACAATTACGACACCGATACGTTCAAGGCCCTGATCGCCGCCTCCGAGGAGCTGACCCGCACCCGGGCCGAGGGCGCGCGCAAGGCGAGCCACCGCGTCATCGCCGACCATCTGCGCGCTTCCGGCTTCCTCGTCGCCGACGGCGTGCTGCCGGCGAACGAGGGCAGGGGCTATGTGCTCAGGCGGATCATGCGCCGGGCGATGCGCCACGCCCATTTGCTCGGCGCGGGCGAGCCTTTGATGCACCGGCTGGTGCCGTCGCTCATCGCCGAGATGGGCGCCGCTTATCCCGAGCTGGTCCGCGCCCAGCCTCTGCTCGAGGAGACGCTGAAGCTCGAGGAGACGCGCTTCCGCCAGACCCTTGCCAACGGCCTGCGCCTGCTCGACGAGGCGACCGCCTCGATGCCGCCCGGCGGCACGCTGCCCGGCGAGGTCGCCTTCAAGCTCTACGACACGTACGGCTTCCCCTACGATCTCACCGAGGACGCGCTCAAGGCACAGGGCTATGGCGTCGACCGCGCCGGCTTCGATGCCGCCATGGCCGGGCAGAAGGCCGCCGCCCGCGCCGCCTGGAAGGGCTCCGGAGCCAAGGCGTCGGAAGAGATCTGGTTCGATATCGCCGAGGAGCACGGCTCGACCGAGTTCACCGGCTATGCCGGACATGAGGGCGAGGGGGTCGTCCTGGCGCTGGTCAGGGACGGCGTGCGCGTCGACCGAGCGGGTGCCGGCGACAAGGTCGAGGTCGTCACCAACCAGACGCCTTTCTACGGCGAGAGCGGCGGGCAGGTCGGCGACAGCGGAAACATAAGTTCAGACAAGGGTCTGGAGGCCGATGTTGAGGACACGTCGAAGCCCCTCGGCCGCCTCCACGTCCACCATGCGACGATCCGTTCGGGCGCGCTCGCGGTGGGCGACGCCGTCCGCCTGTCGGTCGATGCCGAGCGCCGCGACCGGGTCCGCGCAAACCATTCGGCCACGCACCTGCTCCACGCCGCGCTCCGCCACCGGCTCGGCACCCACGTGACCCAGAAAGGCAGCCTCGTCGCGCCGGATTATTTCCGGTTCGATTTCTCCCATCCCAAGCCGATCGGCCGCGAGGACCTCGACGCGGTCGAGGAGGAGGTGAACCGCCACATCCGCCACAACCAGCCGGTGACGACGCGGCTGATGCCGCCCGAGGAGGCGATCGCCGCCGGTGCGATGGCTCTCTTCGGCGAGAAATATGGCGAGGAGGTCCGCGTCCTTTCGATGGGGACGGGCCCCGACGCGCCTTATTCGGTCGAGCTGTGCGGCGGCACGCATGTCAAAGCGCTCGGCGACATCCAGCTGCTCAGGATCGTCTCCGAGAGCGCGGTCGCTGCCGGCGTGCGCCGGATCGAGGCGCTGACCGGCGAGGCGGCGCGGCGCTGGCTCATCGGCCGCGACGAGCGCCTCCGCGAAGTCGCCGCAGCGCTCAAGGCCTCGCCCGAGGAGGTCCCGGCCCGCGTCGCGGCCCTCGTCGAGGAGCGCCGCCGGCTCGAGCGCGAGCTCGCCGATGCGAAGAAGGCGCTCGCGCTCGGCGGCGGCTCCCGCGGTGCGGCGGAGCAGGGCCCCGAGCAGGTCGGCGGCCTCGCCTTCATCGGCCAGGTCATCGAAGGGCTCGATCCAAAGGCGCTCCGCGGCCTCGTCGACGAGGCCAAGAAGCGCGCCGGTTCCGGCGTCGCCGCTCTGGTCGCGGTCAATGACGGCCGCGCCACCGTCGCCGTCGGCGTCACCGACGACCTGACGTCACGCCTCAGCGCCGTCGACCTGGTCCGCCGCGCCGTCGAAGCGCTCGGAGGGCAAGGCGGCGGCGGCCGACCCGACATGGCGCAGGGCGGGGGGCCGGACGGATCGAAGGCGGCGGAAGCGGTGCAGGCGGTCAGAGAGGCGCTGGAGTCCGTCCCCGCCTGACGTCATTGCGAGCGTAGCGAAGCAATCCAGTGCGACGTCTGACGCCCGCTGGAATACTTCGTCGCTACGCTTCTCGCAATGACGCGATCTGCGGTTGCGGTGCCTGCTCCGGTCCGAACACGCTCATGCCGCCATAATCGTGCGACCGCGCCCGCTCCCCGGCAAGATGTGCGTCGAGCGAAGGTCCCGAGGCGTAGCGCTCCAGCCGCCGGGCCTGCTCGTCGAGGCGGCGGATCGCGGCGAGCTTCTCGTCGCGGCCGAGCTTGGCCTGCTCGACCGCTGACTTCAGCACGCCGATCGTCTTGTCATAGACCTTCGTCGGCACCGGGAAGGGGTGCCGGTCCTTGCCGCCATGGGCGAGCGAGAAGCGCGCCGGGTCGGCGAAGCGGCAGGGGGCGCCGTGGATGACCTCGGCGACCATCGCAAGCGAGCGGACGGTGCGCGCGCCGACGCCGGGGGTGAGCAGCAGTTCCGGGAAGTCCTTCGGCCCGCGCTCGGCAGCGGCGGCGAGGGTGCCATGCAGGCGGCGCAGGATGACGTCGTCTGCTCTGACGTCGTGATGGTCCGGCATCACGAGATGCGGGAGGAGAAGTTGGGGACAGTTACCAGTAACTGTCCCCTCAAGCGCGGCTGTTCCCTCAAGCGCGGCCGCTTCGCGCGCCAGTCTGTCCGGGCCGAGCTCCGCCAGCAGTTCGAGCTGGGCGCCGCGGGAGCGGGCGGCGCGGCGGTCGGTGAGGTTGACGATCTCGCCTTGCCGCCGCCCCTCGATCGCCGCGTGCGGCGCCTCGACGAAGCTCTCCAATCCTTCCGACAGCCAGTGGTAGCGCCGCGCGGTGCGGCTGGCGCCGTTCATGCCCTGCTGGACGACAGCCCATTTGCCGTCGTCGGCGACGATGAAGCCGTGCAGATAGAGGTCGAACCCGTCCTGGACCGCGGCGCTGTCGACCTTGGCGACGAGCCGGCTGGAGCGGGCGAGCGCGGCGCCGTCCACGCCGACACGCTCGCCGACGGCCGCCAGCTCGGCGGGAGTCGCGCGCGAATGCTTGCCGCGCCCGCCGCAGACATGGATGCCGAGCTCGCCGGCCAGTGGGTTGAGGCCGCGCTTCAGCGCGCCGATCACGCTGGTGGTGATGCCCGACGAGTGCCAGTCCATCCCCATCACCGCGCCGAAGGACTGGAACCAGAACGGGTGGGACAGACGGCGCAGCAGCTCGTCGCGGCCGTAATGGTGGACGATGGCCTCGCTCATCACCGCCCCGAGCCGCGCCATGCGCTGGCCGAGCCAGGCCGGGACGCGGCCGCCGTGGAGCGGAAGGTCGGCGCTGCCGGAGCGGGAAGGCAGGGGAGGTCTCCTGAAGAACGGAGAAGGAACATAGCAGGAGCCGGCGGCGAGCGCTAGGGGAGGGGACAGTCACTTTCACGCGCGGCGGAAGTAGTTCGGCGAGGCGGCGTCTGAAAGTGACTGTCCCCGGTGACTGTACCGGGAACTAGCGCCTCAGCGCGTCTCTCAACCGTCGCCTGCGCAGCGGCGGCTCCTTCTCGGCTTCGCCGAGCTGCATGATCTCGCGGCGGAGCTCGGCGCGCTTCTCGTGGATCGAGGCGATCACCGGGCCCATCGCGATGCCGAGATCGACCAGCACCGCCTCGGAGAGCTGGAGCGAGCTTTCGAGCGTTTCCGGCACGGCATCGGTGGCGCCGGCCCGGTAGAGCTCGGCGGCGTGGGCGGCGTCGCGGGCGCGGGCGACGATGGTGAGGTCGGGGCACCAGGCGCGGACCTTCTTGACCAGCCGCACCGTCAGCACCGGATTGTCCATGGTCAGGATCAGCGCGCTGGCATGGCCGAGGTTGAGCCGGTCGACCAGCTCGGGCCGCGAGACGTCGCCGAACAGGATCGGGAAGCCCTCCTCCCGCGCGCCCGCGACGGTGTCGATGTTCGAATCGACGGCGACATAGGAGCGCCCGTGGGTGCGCAGCATCTCGGCGACGAGCCGTCCGACGCGGCCGAAGCCGATGACCACCGCGGCCGGCGCCGCCTCGCCCGGGGCGATCGGCGGCACCGCGTCGTCGCTGCGCATGTCGACTCGGCGGCCGGCGAGGCGGCCCAGCTGGGCGAGCAGGGGGGTCACGGTAAGCCCGATCGCAGTGACGATCTGCCAGAAGGCGGCGGTGTCGGCCTCGATCAGCTGGGCGGCGGTCGCCGCGCCCAGCACGATCAAAGTGGTTTCCGACGGCGAGGCCATCAGCACCCCGGTCTCGGCCGCGACCGCGCCGCGCGCGCCCTCGAGACGGAGCAGCACGGCGGTGACCACCGCCTTGACGACCAGGACGGCGACCGTGGCGCCGAGCAGGGTGACCCACTCGGCCGCGATCCGGGCGAGGTCGACGCTCATCCCGACCGTGATCAGGAACACGCCGAGCCCCAGCCCGCGGAACGGCGCGGTGATCACTTCGACCTCGTTCTGGTAATCGGTCTCGGCGATCAGCACCCCGGCGATGAGGGCGCCCATGATCGGCGACAGGCCGGCGGCGGTGGTGGCGAGGCTGGCGACGATGACGACGAGCAGGCTCGCCGACAGGAACAGCTCGGGGCTCTTGGTCCGCGCCGCCTGGGCGAACAGCGGCGGCAGCAGCAGGCGGCCGAGCACCAGCATGACGCCCACCGTCACTGCGCCGAGCATGAGCGTCTCGGCGAGGCCGCCGAGCCCGCCCGTAGCCTGCGGGGCCAGCGCGCCGAGCAGGAATATGATCGGCACGATGGCGAGATCCTCGAACAGCAGCATGGCGAGCGCGGAGCGGCCGACCGCGCCGGTCGTGCCGACGAGGGGCAGGACGATCGCCGTGGAGGAGAGAGCGAGCGCCAGGCCGAGGGCGACCGATCCCCCCCAAGTCGCGCCGGAGAGGAAATGGAGGCCGAGTCCGATCAGCAGCGCCGACAGAATCAGCTCGGCCGCGCCGACGCCGAACACCGTCCGCCGCATCCCCCACAGGCGGCGGAAGCTGAGCTCCAGGCCGATCGAGAAGAGCAGGAGGATGATCCCGAACTCGGCGAAAGGCTCGATCGAATGCGGGTTGGAGATGGTCACATAGTTCAGCCAAGGATGGCCGCCCGCCATGCCGCCGAGGCCGGAGGGTCCGACCAGCAGGCCGATCAGGATGAATCCGATCACCGGGCTGATGCGGATGCGCGCGAAGGCGGGAATGACGATCCCGGCCGCGCCCAGGATCACCAGGGCGTCGCTGAGGCCGGTCGTGCTGAATTCTGCCGCCATAGCGCCTTTATGCCGCTAGGGATCGGCTTGTCATCCGCCAAGGGGAGGGCATGATGAGCGACCTGCTGATCGTCGGCGGCGGCCCGGCCGGGATGATGGCCGGCCTGCTCTTCGCCCGCGCCGGCGTTGGCGTCACCGTGCTCGAGAAGCATGGCGACTTCCTCCGCGATTTCCGCGGCGACACCGTCCATCCCTCGACGATGCAGATCCTGCAGGAGCTGGGACTGCTCGAGCGCTTCCTCGCGCGGCCGCACAACCGGCTCTCGCACGCGCGGCTCCGGCTCGCCGGCCGGGAATGGACGATCGGCGACCTGTCGCATCTGCCGGTCGCGGCGCCATTCATCGCGATGATGCCGCAATGGGAGTTCCTCGATTTCCTCCGCGACGAGGCGGAGGCCTATCCCGGCTTCAGCCTGGAGATGACGGCGCCTGTGGAGACTTTTTTCGAAGACGCGGGTCGCGTCGCCGGCGTGCGCCTCGCCGACGGCAGCGAGCGGCGGGCGCGGCTCGTCCTCGCCGCCGACGGACGCGCCTCGCTGGTCCGCCGGCTCGGCATGCTGGCGGTGGAGACGCTCGGCGCGCCGATGGACGTCTTCTGGTTCCGGTTGCCGAAGGTCGAGGACGGCGGCGACGCGCTGCGCGGCTCCGCCGACGCCGGCCGCATCGTCGTGCTGATCGACCGCGGCGATTATTGGCAGGTGGCGATGGTGATCCCCAAAGGCGCCGCGGACCTTGTCCGCGCCGAGGGGATCGAAGCGGTTCGGCGCGAGGTCGCGCTCGCTTTCCCCGATCTCGACCTGCAGACCGGCGGCCTCGCCTCGGTCGACGATCTCCATCTCCTCTCGGTGGCGCTCGACCGGCTGACCCGCTGGCATCGCCCAGGGCTGCTCGCGATCGGCGACGCCGCGCATGCAATGTCGCCGATCGGCGGCATTGGGATCAACCTTGCGGTTCAGGACGCGGTCGCGGCCGCCAATATCCTCGCCGGGCCGATGGCCGAGGGCCGCGACCCGGACCCGCTGCTGCACCGGGTCCAAAGGCGCCGCCTGTTCCCGACTCGCGTCATCCAGGGTGCCCAGAAGGCGGCGCAGGACCGGATCATCGGTCGGCTGCTCGGGTCGGCCGCGCCGGTGGCGCGGGCGCCGCTCGTCGTCCGCATGCTCGACCGCTTTCCGCCGCTGCGCCGCATTCCCGGCCGCTTGATCGGCCTCGGCGTGCGGAGGGAGCATGTCCGCTCGCCGGACTCAGTTCCTCCCCATCAGCGAGGCTGATGGGGACGAATTATGCAGCCATCGCCTTTTCGAGGTTGGCGCGGATCGCCTCGAAGAATTGCTCCGTGGTCATCCAGCCCTGATCGGGGCCGATGAGCAAAGCGAGATCCTTGGTCATCTGGCCCTGCTCGACGGTCTCCACGCAGACGCGCTCGAGCGTCTCGGCGAAGCGCGTGACCTCGGGCGTGCCGTCGAACTTGCCGCGATATTTGAGCCCGCCCGTCCAGGCGAAGATCGAGGCGATCGGATTGGTCGAGGTCGCCTTGCCCTGCTGGTGCATCCGATAGTGGCGGGTGACGGTGCCGTGAGCGGCCTCCGCCTCGACGATCCTGCCGTCGGGGGTCATCAGGATCGAGGTCATCAGGCCCAGCGAGCCGAAGCCCTGGGCGACCTGGTCGGATTGGACGTCGCCGTCGTAATTCTTGCAGGCCCAGACGAACTTGCCGGTCCATTTCAGCGCGGAGGCGACCATGTCGTCGATCAGCCGGTGCTGATACTCGATCCCAGCCGCGTCGAATTTCGCCTTGAATTCGCTCTCGAAAATTTCCTCGAAAATGTCCTTGAAGCGGCCGTCATAGGCTTTGAGGATGGTGTTCTTGGTCGACAGATAGACCGGCCAGCCGCGGTCGAGCCCGTAGTTGAAGCAGGCATGGGCGAAGTCGCGGATCGACTGGTCGAGATTGTACATGCCCATGGCGACGCCCGCGCCCGGGAAGTCGAACACCTCGTGCTCGATCGTCTCGCCGCCTTCGCCCTCCCATTTGATGGTGAGCTTGCCCGGGCCCGGGACGAGGAAGTCGGTCGCCTTGTACTGGTCGCCGAAAGCGTGGCGGGCGACGACGATTGGGTCGGTCCAGCCCGGGATCAGCCGCGGCACGTTCTGGATCACGATCGGCTCGCGGAAGACGACGCCGCCCAGGATGTTGCGGATCGTGCCGTTGGGCGACTTCCACATTTTCTTGAGGTGGAATTCCTCGACCCGCGCCTCGTCCGGCGTGATCGTCGCGCATTTGACGCCGACGCCGTGCTGCTTGATCGCGTTGGCCGCTTCGACCGTGACCTTGTCGTCGGTCGCGTCGCGATTCTCCATGCCGAGGTCGAAATAGAGCAGATCGACGTCGAGATAGGGCAGGATCAGCCGCTCGCGGATCCACTGCCAGATGATGCGGGTCATCTCGTCGCCGTCCAGTTCGACGACGGGGTTCTTCACCTTGATCTTGGCCATTTGGGTTCCTGCGGATGTAAGGGTCGGCGCGCCTTAAGATGGGCTGGAAACGCGCGCAACCGCGCCGTTGTGCCCGCGCTGCTCGCTCTTTAAGGGTCGAGCCATGGCCGAACTCGACAAGCACGACACGCCGCTGCCCACGACGACGGTCAAGTGGCGCTTCCCTTCCATCCACCCGGAAGGCCGCAAATATGTGGTGATCGCGGGTGCAATCACGATGGTCGCCTACTTTGCGATGAGCCATTTCCTGGGATGGCTGCTGGTTGGCGTCACCATTTGGGTCGCGACCTTTTTTCGCGATCCGATCCGCACGACGCCGCGGGGAGACAAGTTCATCGTCGCGCCGGCGGACGGCCTTATCACAATGATCGTCAAGGTGCCGCCGCCACCGGAGCTGCAAGGGCCGGAAGGCCTCGCGGACGGCGAATATACGCGTATCTCAATTTTCATGAGCGTGTTCGATGTCCACATCAACCGCTCGCCGATCTCGGGCCGCGTGAAGCGAATCGTCTACATCCCCGGCAAGTTCGTGAACGCCGACCTCGACAAGGCCAGTGAAGACAACGAGCGCCAGCACCTTCTG
>JAXDPC010000136.1:0-2513 GCA_034668525.1 Sphingomonadales bacterium | reverse complement strand
TTTTTGGGCCCGCAGCCATTCAGGCCGGGAATGCATTCGCCTTGAGGGAGAGCGGAGATGCGTCTGATGCTTGCGCTCGCGGCGGGGTCGGCTCTGGCCGGCTGCGCCACCACCTATGACGATTATGACTCGGGCCGCTACCGCTATGACGGCAGCGCCTGGGCCGAGCGCCGCGGCGGGGGCGGCCTGCGCGGGCCCGGCGTCGACCGGCTCGACCCATGGCTCGCCGAGACTGCAGAAGGGCGGCAGATCGTCCGCTCGGGCTGGCGCAGCGCGCGCCGCGGCCGCGTCGACGTGCGCACCGCCGAGCGCGCCAACATCTGGTTCCGGCGCCATGCCGACGCCGACCGCGACCTCTGCCTCACCGACGTCGAAATCCGCTCGGCGCTGGCGCAGAGCGGCTATCATATCGCCCATCTCCGCGGCCGCTAATCGGGGTAGGCGATCGCGACGATCTCGTAGTCGCGCTCGCCGCCGGGCAGCGCGACCCGGCGGACGTCCCCCACGGCCGCGCCGCGGATCGCCCGGCCGATCGGCGAGCGCCAGCTGATCCGGCCGTCGCTCGCGTCGGCCTCGTCCTCGCCGACCAGGGTGAGGATGCGCTCCTCGTCCTTCTCGTCGGCCAGGGTCACGGTGGCGCCGAACCAGACCCGCCCGCGGTCGGGCTGCGCCGCCGGATCGGTGACCCTGGCGTTCTTCATCCGCTTCGAGAGCCAGTCGATCCGCCGGTCGACCTCCCGCAGCCGCTTGCGGCCGTAGATATAATCGCCATTCTCGGAGCGGTCGCCGTTCGCCGCCGCCCAGGCGATCGTCTCGACCAGCTTCGGCCGCTCGCTCCCGTAGAGCGCCTCATATTCCTCGCGCAGCCGGCGATAGCCCGCGGGGGTGATCGGGTTGGCGGGTTCAGTCATCCCACCTCGTCATTGCGAGGAGCGAAGCGACGAAGCAATCCAGACTGCGTGAGGCGCCGCACTGGATTGCTTCGCTTCGCTCGCAATGACGATCCCCCAAATCGGGGACAGTCCCCATTTATCGATCGCGCGCTCGCTCGGCCCGGCCGTCACAGCCGCTGCGGCGGGCGGCCGAGATACCAGCTCGCGCGGCCGGTGGCGGGGCTGCGGGCGCGCTCGGGGTGCATCGCGTCGTAGACCACCGCATTCTCGATCACCCGCTGGACGTAGCCGCGGGTCTCGGTGAACGGGATCGCCTCGATCCACTGCAGCACGTCGACATGCGGCATGCGCGGGTCGCCATTGTCGGCGATCCAGCGGCGGACGTTGCCGGCGCCGGCATTGTAGGAGGCGGCGGTGAGCACGGCATTGCCGCCCCATTGCTCCATCAGGGTCGCGACATAGGAGGTGCCGAGGCCGACATTGTAGCTCGGATCCGAGGTCAGCCGCCCGAACTCGTAGGGCAGGCCGATCCGGCCCGACACTTCGCGGGCCGTGCCCGGCATCAGCTGCATCAGGCCGCGCGCGCCGGCATGGCTGACCGCGGCCCGGTCGAACGAGCTCTCCTGGCGGATGATGCCGTGGGCGAAGGACCAGTAAGCGCTCTGCGCCGGCGGAATCGACACTTCGGGCCAGGACGGGCGCACATAATGGGCCGTGCCGCCGTTGCGCGCGCTCCGCGCCACCCAGACGGCGAGATCCGGCCGGCCGATCGTGCGCGAGAAGTCGACGGCGAGCTGGCGGTCGCGGTCCGTGTCGACGCTCTCCGAGAGCGTGCGTACGAACAGCGACTGATCCGCCCAATTGCCGGTCTGGCCGAGATAGCGCGTGGCCTCGACCAGGCTGCGCTGCCGGAAGGCGAGCCGCTCGGCCTCGGTGGGCTGGACCGACATCGGCGCCGGCGCCGGCACCGGCCGGCCGAGCCGCTCGAGCGCGAGCTGCGCGTAGAACAGCTCGGGATAGCGCGAAGCCGCCTCGTAATGCGCCGCGGCTTCCGCGCTGCGGCCCGCCGCCTGCGCCGCGCGGCCGGCCCAGAAGCGGCCCTTGGTCAGCACCTGCAGCGAGCGTCCGCCCCGCGCATATGCCTCGAACATCCGCTCGGCGTCGAGCGGGCGGGCGAGGCGCTGGAGCGCGGTCGTACCCGCGAGCCAGGTCAGGCTGGTATAATCGTCGCGCTCGCCCATCGACCGCTCCGAGACGTCGGTGCCGGGCGCGAAGGCCGCATCGGCCTGGCTGGCGATCCGGTAGGCGAGCGACCATTGCCGGTCGGCCGCGGCGGCGCGCGCCATGGTCAGCTGGGTCTCGAGGAAATTCTCGGCGTCGCGCGGGCGATTGGTCAGGATGCGCGGGCTCGCGAGCAGCTCGCGCGCGGCCTGCGACTGGCCGGTGTTGCGCAGCCAGTTGGCGCGGTCCATCAGCAGCCCGGCGTCGCCGGTTGCTTCCGGCGGAAGCGAAGCAACCTTGCTCGCGGCGTCGGGCGCGCGCGTCTGCAGCGCCAGTCGCGCCTCGTAGAGGGGCCGGCGCGCATAGGACGTCATCGCCACCAGGCGCTGGGCGCTGGTC
>JAXDPC010000135.1:0-6760 GCA_034668525.1 Sphingomonadales bacterium | reverse complement strand
TGGATGCGGTCAGGTCAGGCATTATCCCTCGTTGATTGCGTTGAATTTGGCGACCCAATCGACCGGCTGCCGCCGTGGCCGGTCATTGGGATCAAGGAATGCGGCCGTAACGCGGGCATCGGCCAATTGTTCGGACCCACGCATGACTCGCTGCTGAATGACGCAGGCGGCGGCGCGCGCCTGCTTGAGCGCGCTGACCACGACCAGCTCGTCGTCGAGCCTCGCCGAGCCGCGATAGCGGATCGCGACCTCGGCGACGGCATAGACACCCTCGCCGCTCTCCATCGCGGCCCTCTGATCGATGCCGACGGCGCGCAGCATGTCCGAGCGGGCGCGCTCCATGAAGCGGAGATAATTGGCGTAATAGACGATCCCGGCGGTGTCGGTGTCCTCGAAATAGACGCGCAAGGCGAAGCGGTGGGTCTTGCCCACGAAGCCGCCGCGATAGGGTGTGTCCAGATCCCCGCCCACCCAAATGCCTGTAGGGGCGCGGGAATCCGGCCTGCAACCCTAAACGGGCTGGCGAAGACGAGCCGTGATGTTTTTGCGTTGACAGCGGTGTAACGCAAAGGTTACATGTCACCCACAGGTTACACGGGGAGGCGCCAAGTGGCCGACACGACCGACATCGAGACCGCCGATCGGCTGAGCCGCCGCCGCGCGCGCATGCTGCCAGCGCTGGCGGCGATCTTCCTCACCCAGCAGGCGGCCTTCGTCACTGAGCAGTTCGAAAGCGGCACCCGCACCGTCGACCATGTGAAGGTGGGCGCCTGGCTGATTCTCTCGATCGTGCTCCTGCTCGCTTTGACGACCGGCGGCTTCTGGCTGAAGCGCAAGGCCGTCCGCGACCTACTCGACGACGAGGTCACCCGCGCCAACCGCGCCGCGGCAATGGGAACCGGCTTCGTCGCGGCGATGATCGGCGGCATCGCGCTCTATCTCATCGCTTTGTTCGAGCCGGTGAGCGGACGCCAGGCGGTGCACCTGCTAGTGACGATCGGCATCGCCGCGGCCTTGCTCCGCTTCGGCCTTCTCGAAAGGCGCGCGCACAAGGGTGACTGAGGGTCTCGGCAACCGGCTGCGCGCTGCGCGCCGAGCGCGGCTTCACCCAGGCGGCGCCCGCCGAGCTGGTCGGGGTCAGCCGCAAGACGATCAATACGGTCGAGAACGGAGTCTTCGTGCCCTCGGCCCTGCTCGCGCTCAGGATCGCCCGCGCGCTTGGGCGTCCGGAGGTGCTCTTTTCTCGAGGACTCAAGGCTTCGCTCACTCGAACAAGCCGGCCTGGCTCGTGACCGGCGGCGGCAGGCCGAGATGGGTCCAGCCACGGCCGTTGAGGCAGCGGCCGCGGGCGGTGCGCGCGACAACCCCTGACGTTTTTGCGTTGACAGTGGTGTAACGCCAAGGTTACATGTCACCTATCCGTTACACGAAGGGGCAAGGGCGTGGCTCGGAACGACATCGAATATGCGGAGCACCTCGGCCGAATGCGCGCGCGGCTGCTGCCCGTCCTCGCATTCATGTTCATCGTCCAGCAGATGAGCTTCTTCGCGTCACATATCGAAGACCCGGCCCGCCTCGTCGACAGCGTGAAGATCGGGGCCTGGCTGGTGATGTCGATCATGCTCCTGCTCATCCTCACCGTCGACGGCGCCTGGCTCCAGCGGCCCAGCGTCAGGGCGCTGCTCTACGACGAGGTGACCCGCGCCCACCGTGCAGCGGCGGCACGGGTCGGATTCATCGCATCGATGTTCGGCGGCGTCTTCCTTTATTTCCTCACCTTCGTCGAACCGGTGAGCGGGCGCGACGCCATCCACCTTCTGGTGACGGTGGGCATCGCCACGGCCTTGATACGCTTCGGGGTCCTGGAAAGGCGCGCGCACAAAGGTGGCTGACGGCCTTGGCAACCGGCTGAACGCGCTCCGCGCCGGGCGCGGCCTCACCCAGGCGGCGCTCGCCGAGCTGGTCGGAGTCAGCCGCAAGACGATCAACACGGTGGAGAACGGAGTCTTCGTGCCCTCGGCCCTGCTCGCCCTCAGGATCGCCCGCGCGCTCGGCCGCCCGGTCGAGGAGGTGTTCTTCCTCGAGGACTAGCGGCGGCTTGGCTTATTCGAACAGCCCCGCCTGGCTGGTCGCCGGCGGCGGCAGGCCGAGATGGGTCCAGCCGCGGCCGTTGAGGCAGCGGCCGCGGGCGGTGCGCGCGACGAGGCCGACCTGGATCAGATAGGGCTCGATCACCTCCTCGATCGTGTCGCGCGGCTCGGACAGGCCGGCGGCGAGCGTCTCGACCCCGACCGGACCGCCTTTGTAGATATCGGCGATCATCGTCAGATAGCGCCGGTCCATCGCGTCGAGGCCGAGCTGGTCGACCTCCATCCGGGTCAGCGCCGAATCGGCGACCCTGGCATCGACTTCGCCGCCCTCGGACTGGGCGAAGTCGCGCACTCGGCGGAGGAGCCGGCCGGCGATGCGCGGCGTACCCCGCGAGCGGTGGGCGATCTCCTTCGCGCCGTCCTCGGTGAGCGCGAGGCCGAGCAGGCGCGCGGCCCGGCGCACGACCTGCTCGAGCTCCTCCGTCGAGTAGAAATTGAGCCGGACCGGGATGCCGAAGCGGTCGCGCAGCGGCGTCGTGATCAGCCCCTGCCGCGTCGTCGCGCCGACCAGGGTGAATTTGGGCAGGTCGATCCGGACCGAGCGCGCCGAGGGCCCTTCCCCGATCATCAGATCGAGCGCGCGGTCCTCCATCGCCGGGTAGAGGATCTCCTCGACCGCCGGCGCGAGGCGGTGGATCTCGTCGATGAACAGGACGTCGCCGTCCTCGAGATTGGTGAGCAAGGCGGCAAGGTCGCCCGATTTGGCGATCACCGGCCCCGAGGTGGCGCGGAAGCCGACGCCGAGCTCGCGGGCGATGATCTGCGCCAGCGTGGTCTTGCCGAGGCCGGGCGGGCCGAAGAAGAGGACATGGTCGAGCGCGTCGCCCCGCGCCTTCGCCGCCTCGATGAACACGCGGAGGTTCTCCCGCGCCGCCTTCTGGCCGACGAAATCGTCGAGCGTCTTCGGCCGCAAGGCGGCGTCGAGATCCTCCGGGCGGCGGTCGGGGGTGGTGATGCGGTCCTGCTCCACGCGAGGAGCTTTAACCGAAGCGCCCCGGCTGTCGAGCCGCTTTGCTTGTTTGAGCTTTGTTCTTGATTTGTAGGGCCATTCCTATTGCCAGGAACCCGGCCCGATTCGCGAATCGGACACGGCTCTTTGACATCGTGAAACGAACGTCCCGCAGCGGGGAGAATGGCCGGCGCCCCGGCGCGGGGGCGCCGGCCTGTTCCCTCAGGCCAAGAGGCTCTTGCGGAGCAACGCGGCGAGCCGGTCCTTAACGGCCAGCCTCAGCTTCTTCAGCCGGAGCAGGCGAAGGCTGTCGGGGAGCCGCCGCTGCATCTCGAGCCGGATGGCGTCGTCGAGACGGCGGTGGATGCGGGTAAGGCGATAGGATGCGGACGACATGATGATCTCCAGCATGATGGGTGGCCCGCTCGGGCGGGCGTCGGGTCTGTTCGGAAAGAGCGCCGCGGAGGGCGCGTTCACGCTGCTGGAGGTGCGCGGGCCCGATAGGGGGAGTACGGGCGTCCTGAGGGTGCGCCGCGATCGGAGGGGGCGTAGGGCTGGCCCTGGCGGACGGCGAGCGTCCGCGTGACGATGCGGGCATCGGAGTGGAGGAGCGGAGGATCGTCGGCGCCCTCCTCCTCCAAAGCGAGGTCGCGGGCGGCGGTGCGAAGGACGACCAGGCCCTTGGCGGGGCGGCTCTGCGCCGGCCGCGAGGACGGCCCCTCGGCATCGACCGCCGCGGCCGGGCCGGCCGCCGCGCCGAGGATGAGGCCGCAAAGCAGGAGCAGGACCGCGAGCGGCCCGTGCCTTGCCTGCTTCAGCGCCTCGTCGGGCACGTTGCCCTCCCCGCTCCGTTCGATCCTCCACGCGATATGGGCGGGCTGCGGCGAAGCGCAAGCGGTCCCGTGACGAGCGGGCGGCCGCACGTCCGAATGTATGCCAAAAGTCAGCCTCGGTTCAGCAACGGCGGCCCACGCTCTCCGGCGTAACTCAAAGACAAGACGGGAAGAAAGCCATGCGCACCCTCCTCCTCCTCGCCGCCGGATCCCTTCTCGCCGCCGCGCCGGCCGCCCAGGCCGGCCCCCGTGACGACGCCGAGACCCGGATCGCCCGGGCGGTCGAGGGCCGAGTCGCCGGCGAACCGGTCGACTGCATCTCGCTCAACCGCGTCCGCTCCAGCCAGATGATCGACGACGAGGCGATCATCTTCGACGCCGGCTCGACCATCTATGTGAACCGCCCCCGCGCAGGCCGGGAGTCGCTCGACGAGCAGAACACGCTCATCTCGCGCACGTCGGCTTCGCGCCTGTGCAGCATCGACACGATGCAGGTCTACGATCCGGCGCTGCGCACCCGCACCGGCGTCGTCTTCCTCGGCGAGTTCATCCCGTACCGCCGGTTGCCGTCGAGCCGCTGAGCGGCCGCGAAGGCGGGTGACCCCGACAGAGCTCTAACCGTCTTCTCGCCGGCGGCGGTGAAGGGGCATGCCCCATTTCAACCCGCGCAAACATTCATAATGGATCGATTCGGCGCGGAGGCCCGAACGGTCTAGAGAGAGCACTCGTTCAAACTGGGAAACTTCCATCCGAATCGGACCTTTTATTGCGCGCCCTTTCCGGCGGGGCCAAAACCGGATGATGGTTTGGCGCCGCGTCTCCAAGGATGTGCCCGAGGGTGAGCCCATCCTGGTGGCATGCGGCGACCGGGCCGTCGTCGCTTTGGCCTTTCCCGGCGATTATTATTTCCCGGACATGACGTTCATGGACGCCCGCACCTTCGATATCCTGCCGACACCCTCGCATTGGACGACGATAGAGCCGCTGCCCTCGTCGCGGCTTGGCGGGGGTGCGTCAGAGTGCCGGCGGGCAGCCTGACCGGCGAGCCCCGCGGCCACGGCGATAAAGTAGGAGCGTCCGCGGATCACGTCGCCGTGGCAAGGGCGCTCCTCTTCCAGGGCGAATTGCGCAGGAATCTGTTCCCCAGCCTTCTCCGCCAGCCGGCCTGGGACATGCTCCTCGCCGCCTACGTGGCCCTGCACGAGAGCGTGGAGCTCACGCCGGCGTCCCTTTGCGCCTGCTCGGGTGAGCCGCCCGCGGCGGCGCATCGATGGCTGCGGAAGATGGAGGCCGAAGGGCTGGTGCGGCGGCGTCCGGGGGAGCGCGGCGCCCGCATCGTCGTAATCACCGAGGGCGCCGCGCTGCGCCTGCAGCATTTGCTCCGGGATCTCATCTCGGAATCGCCGGAATCCGCTCAGCAGGCGTGATCCCTCGTCCCGCGCGCCGTCCGGCGGCGCCCGCAGCGACTCCACACGCCCCGCCTTAGGTGACTATAACGGCCTACGGTATTTCCACCGGCGGAGCTCGAGATTGCGCGATCCCACGATGACCTTGTCGGAAGGACAGAAGGCCTGTCTGCGGCTCGTCGCGAAGGGCATGTCTTCGAAGGAGATCGCCAAGGCGCTCGGCCTCACGCCGCAGACGGTCGACACCTACGTCAAGGTGTCGATGGCGCGGATCGGCGCCTCCAACCGCCGCGACGCGGCCAGGATGCTGGTCGCGGCGGAAGCATCCCTAAAATCGGGATCACCACCGGCGGACCTTGCCGATCGCGATCACGGGAGCGATCAACTGGCGCCGACCGGAACGGCGGGCTGGCTCGGCTGGGTCCGCCCTCCTCCGGTCGGGGGAGGCTTTCATGATCTGAACTGGTCGCAGAAGACCTATCAGGCGCTGCTGGTGGCATTGATCTCGGCCTCGGTCGTGGTCGCACTGGCTCTCCTGATCGCAGGGCTCTTCCAGACCTTCAGCTGACGATCGCATCATTGCCGAAGCAAAACATGGCCGGCCCGTCCGGCCTGAGGAGACGATTCATGCTCAATTTTCGCCCGGGCGCAGGTCCCGTCGTGGCCACCGACACCAAGAATGCCGTCGCCGCAGTCGACGACGCTTTGCTCAACAGCGCCCGTCTTTTCGCCTCGATCATCGAGGCGACGCAGGGATCCAATCTCCCCGTCGGCGAGAGCCAGAAGCTGCTCACGGCGATGACTTCGGGGCTGCAGGCCGTGCTCGACGGGCGTGGAAGCATGGTTTCGGCAATCCGCCAGATGACGGACATCAAAGGCCGCAGCAACTTCGCGCCTCTCGATTTTGGTTGCCCCGTTGGCTGGGACGAAATGGCGTCGGCTGAATCCAGACCTATCAGCGAAGCAACTGCAAACGCTGTGCCCGTGGGCGCTTGACGCGTAGTGCGGAGTGATGACGCCCGACGCCGTATTGATCGGCCTGCTCTTCTGGACGCTTGCGCTGTTGTGCTGCAGTTATGCAGCTCTATTCGGCGGTCGGGACGGACGCTGGGCGACTCTCCTGATCTTCGCTGCGGCGGCGTTAACCGCGCCGGCGACGCTGTTCGGTCGCGCCTGGGGCGAAACGGAGTTGGCTATCCTGGCCGTCGATATTCTCCTCCTGGCCGGCCTGTACGCGCTGATGCTTGGCAGTCGTCGCTACTGGCCGATCTGGATGGTCGGCTTCCACCTAATCGCCGTCGTCACGCATCTCAGTACCATGCTCGCGCCAAGCTTCACGCCGCGCATGTACAAGGCGATGGAGAGCTTCTGGGCGATCCCGGTTCTCCTCAGCATGCTCATCGGCGTCGAGCTGGACCGCCG
>JAXDPC010000134.1:0-3110 GCA_034668525.1 Sphingomonadales bacterium | reverse complement strand
GTCTATCTGATCGAAGGCAGCCCCGGCACGGGCAAGACGACGATCGCAACCCAATTCCTGAGGGCGGGCGCCGCCAGGGGGGAGCGCGGCCTCTATATCACCCTTTCCGAGACCGAGACCGAGCTTCGCGAAGGGGCGGAGTCGCACGGCTGGACGCTCGACGAGAACATCGTCGTCTACGAGCTCGTGCCGCCGGAAAGCCTGCTCGACGATCAGCAGCAGCAGAGCCTGCTTTATTCTTCCGACCTCGAGCTCGGCGAGACCACCAAGAGGATTTTCGACACGATCGAGAACGCGCAGCCCGATCGCGTGGTGCTCGACAGCCTTTCCGAAATCCGTCTGCTCGCGCAGAGCTCACTGCGCTACCGCCGTCAGATCCTCGCGCTGAAGCATTACTTCTCAAAGCATGGGGCGACCGTGCTGATGCTCGACGACATGACCACCGAGACCAACGACAAGACGGTGCACAGCGTCGCCCACGGCGTCATTCGTCTCGAAGAGCTGTCGCCCGATTACGGCGCCGAGCGCCGGCGGCTCCGTGTCGTAAAATATCGGGGCCGGCGCTATCGCGGGGGCTATCACGATTTCGTCATCGAGACGGGCGGGGTCCGCGTCTTCCCCCGCCTCGTCGCGGCCGAGCACAAGACCAGCTTCGAGCGCGCCACGGTCGGCAGCGGCAACGAAGCGCTGGATGCGCTGCTCGGCGGCGGCATCCAGCGCGGGTCGTCCACGCTCGTCCTCGGTCCCGCCGGGACGGGCAAATCGCTGCTCGTGCTCAACTTCGCGGTGACGGCGATCGCGCGCGGCGAGAAAGCGGCCTTGTTCGTCTTCGATGAGGAGCTCGGCCTGCTTTACGACCGCGCCAAGGGCCTTGGCATCGACATCCGGGCGCTGGTGGATACCGGCGACCTCATCGTCGAGCAGGTCGACGCCGCCCAGATGACGCCCGGCGAGTTCTCCGAGCGGGTGCGGCGCTGCGTCGAGACCCATTGCGCCAGGACGGTCGTGATCGACAGCCTCAACGGCTACCAGTCGGCAATGCCGGAAGAGCAGGCGCTCGTCCTTCACATGCACGAGCTGCTCCAATATCTGAACCGGCAGGGCGCCTCGACCTTCCTCACCGTCGCCCAGCACGGGCTGGTCGGCGACATGAAATCCCCGGTCGACGTCACCTATCTCGCCGACACGGTCGTGCTGCTGCGCTATTTCGAGGCGCGCGGGCGGGTGCGCCGCGCCATCTCGGTGGTGAAGAAACGGACCGGCGCGCACGAGGACACGATCCGCGAGTATCGGATCGGCAGCGAAGGCGTCTCGCTCGGCGAGCCGCTCGAGAGCTTCCAGGGAATTTTGCGCGGCATCCCGACCCTTGTCGGCGACGACCCGCGGCTCTTCGATAAGCCCCTTCCTTGACACGGAATTTCTCCGAACGCGCGCTGGTGATGGC
The DNA here is from genome assembly GCA_034668525.1 of Sphingomonadales bacterium. GTDB lineage: Bacteria > Pseudomonadota > Alphaproteobacteria > Sphingomonadales > Sphingomonadaceae > Allosphingosinicella. The sequence goes on along the minus strand of JAXDPC010000134.1, from coordinate 1,666 downwards.
GCCCCTCGGTCGGGACGCAGCAGTCGCGGCTTCAATGCTGGCTGAAATTGGTGTCGAAGCGGAGATCGTGCGCTCGCTGCCCGAGCTGGTCGATGGCCTCGAGGCGGGCGCCGGGTTCGTCGTGACCACCGAGGAGGCGCTGCGCACCGCCGACGTCAACGGCCTGTCGCAATGGCTCGGCGCGCAGCCGGAGTGGTCCGATCTCCCATTCGTTCTCCTTACCACCCGCGGCGGCGGCCTCGAGCAGAATCCGGCGGCGCGGCGCTATCTGGAGATGCTCGGCAACGTCACTTTTCTGGAGCGGCCGTTCCATCCGACCACCCTGGTCAGCGTCGCCAGGTCCGCCCTGCGCGCGCGGCGGCGGCAATATGAGGCCCGCGCCAGGCTCGATGCGCTGAACGAGAGCGAGCGCCAGTTCCGCACGCTCGCCGATTCGATCCCCACCCTGTGCTGGATCGCGCGGCCGGACGGCCACATCTTCTGGTACAACCGGCAATGGTACGACTATACCGGCAAGGAGCCCGCCGAGATGGAGGGCCGGGGCTGGCAGAGCGTCCACGATCCCGAGATCCTCCCGCAGGTGATCGAGAAGTGGACCGCGTCGCTCCAGACCGGCCGCGATTTCGAGATGGTCTTCCCGCTCCGCGGACGGGACGGCAGCTTCCGGCCCTTCCTCACGCGCGTGCAGCCGGTCCGAGATTCCGCCGGCGGGATCGTCCGCTGGTTCGGCACCAACACCGACATCGCCGTGCAGCAGGCGGCGGAGCGGGCGCTCGAAGAGCGGGCGAGCGATCTCGAGGCGCGGGTCGCGGAGCGCACCGCCGAACGCGAGCTTGCGCTGGCCCAACTCCACGAGGCGCAGAAGCTGGAGACGATCGGTCAGCTGACCGGCGGCGTCGCCCACGACTTCAACAATTTGCTGACCCCGATCACCGGCGTCCTCGACATGCTCCACCGTCGCTACGGCCGCGCCGACACGTGGGAGGCGAAGCTGATCGGCGGCGCGCTGCAGTCGGCCGAACGCGCCAAGACCCTCGTCCAGCGGCTGCTCGGATTCGCGCGCCGCCAGCCGCTCGAGACCCGCGCGCTCGACCTCGTCGCCCTCGTCCACGATATGCGCGACCTGATTGCGAGCTCGATCGGCCCGGCCATCGAGGTCCAGATCTCGTCGGCTGCCGAGCTCCCGGCGGCCGAGGCCGACGCCAACCAGCTCGAGCTCGCCATCCTCAACCTCGCCGTCAATGCCCGCGATGCGATGCCGGACGGCGGCACGCTGACGATCGCGCTCGACCGCGCCGCGATCGGTCCGCGCGACGAGCCGGCGCTCAAGCCCGGCCTCTATCTGCGCCTCTCGGTGCTCGACACCGGCGTCGGCATGGAGGCGGAGACCCTGCGCCGCGCGATCGAGCCTTTCTTCTCGACCAAGGGCGTCGGCAAGGGGACCGGCCTCGGCCTGTCGATGATCCACGGACTCGCCGCCCAGCTCGGCGGCGGCTTCCGGCTGTCGAGCGTGCCCGGCCAGGGGACCCGTGCCGATCTGTGGCTTCCCGCGGCGGCGGCACGGGAGCTGCCGGCCCCCGTCGTGCAGGGCGGGGAGCAGGTCGCGGCGTCGCGCGCGCTGACCATCCTCCTGGTCGACGACGAGGAATTGGTCCGCGCCGGCACC
>JAXDPC010000133.1:0-5186 GCA_034668525.1 Sphingomonadales bacterium | reverse complement strand
GAGCGGATCGAAATTCATCCGTGCCTCGAGTCGCCGGTAGGTCGGCGCCGGGGCGCCGTCGGCATCGAAGCCGATCAGTCCGTCCGCGCCGACCTGCGGCAGCTCGAAGGCGAGGAGGTCGGCCGGTTCCTGGCGGCCGCCGCCGGGAAGAAGGACGCGCTGCTCGACTGCGAGATCGGGCGCAAGCCCCAAGGACAGGGTGCGGCCGCCGAGTGCCTCGCGGACGCTCTCCAGCGGGTCGTCGGCGCGGCCGATGAGGGCGATCCACAGCGACCGGTCGGTGGTGCCGGCGAGGTCGATCGCGTCCTTGGCGGGGTCGAGCTGGACCGATTCATAAAGGTCCGGCGGCACTTCGGGAAAGTCGGCCTGGTAGGAGGCGTAGAGCAATTTGTAATAATCGAGCACGGCCGGGTCGGGGTCGACGACCGCGCGCTTGACCACCATCCTCGTCTCTATCGGAAGCACGTCCAGCCCCATCTGGGTGCGGAACGGCACCTTCCCGGCGAGCAGCTCCAGATCGGCGGCGAGGATCGTCGCCTCGAGCGGGCCGCGCTCGTTGGCAATGGTCGCGAGACCGACCGCCTCGCTGGCCGAACGCAGCGGGATGTTGAGCAGGTCGAGGAACTTGGCGCGGTTGCGGACCGGGATCTGATTGGCCCGATAGATCATCGCCTCGGTCAGGAAGGCGAACAGCTGGACGAGGGTGACCCCGGGGTCGGAGGCGTTGAAGTTGGTCCATTCCGGAGTGCAGGTGGGGGCCATCGCCAAGGTGTCGTCGACCAGCCGCTGAAACGTCCTCGTGTCGATCGAAGGGACGGGGAGGGGCATGTTCGTGTCTCCCTATCCTGCCGCGCCGATCGGGACCGCGACGCTGGTGCGCTCGCGCGCGCCGGTGGCGACGAGCCGGTAGCTGATGGTGGCGATCGCGCTCGTGCGCTCCTCCGGATGGGCGGCGACGTCGACGCTCTCGACCGCGATCCGCGGTTCCCAGCGGGCGAGCGCGGTGCCGATCGCATGCGAGATGCGCGCATGGGTCGCGGTGTTGTTGGGCTCGAACAGGAACCGCATCAGGCCGGCGCCGAATTCGGGCAAGGCGATGCGCTCATCCTTGTCGGTGCTGAGCACGATCCGGATCGATTCGCGGATGTTCGTCTCGCCCTCGGACCAGCGCATGCGGCCGTCGGATCCGACCCGCGGCGGGAAAGCGAGACTCTTGCCGAACGGGTTCATTTCTTGCCCTTCAGCCCGGGCACCGGGAAGCAGAAGATCAGCCACGGCACCCAGCGGAAGATGAAATCCAGCAGCGACACGATGATCATCAGCAGGATCAGCGCGCAGAGCGTCACGATCGGGATCGACAGCGAGCAGATCATGCCGATGTCGATATTGCCGTTCTTGCAGCCGCCGCCGCCGCCCACCTTGATGTCCTTGTGGAGCGGCCAGGGCAGCACCTGCCGGACGAGATCGATGAAGCCGAGGCCCTTGGCCCGCTGCACCTGGCCGCACAGCATGTTGGAAAGGACGAAGGCGGTGCCGCGGCTGTGCTTCCTCAGTCCGGCCGGGCTGGTGTCCATCGGCAGCGAGATCCGCACCGGCCGGGCCGGCGCATCGGCATCGAAGAAGCTGGCCAGCTCGAATTCCTGGCTCGCCTCGGACAAGGTCGGCGGGTGGAGCGGGCCGCAATCCTCGTTGAGATGGACGAAGCGGAGGCGGAATTTGCCGGTGTCTCCGAAGCTCTCCTGAATCGACTGGGCGAGCTGCTGGGCGAAAGGCAGGGGTCTCGCGTCGGCCTCGTCGCTGGCGTCGAGGGCCCGGGCGACGAGCACGATCAGCCGCTCGACCAGATGGGTGTCGAACGCAGTGGGCGGCGGCGCGGCGTCGGGTGCCGCCGGCTCGGGAGGCTCGGTCAGCTTCACCGACATTGCGGCGACTTCGGCATCCTCCGATGCCCCCGCGTCGAGGCTGGCCAGCGCCCGGAACGCGCCGTCGGCGTCGATGGCGCGGCCGCCGCCGTCGCTCGCGATCCCGGCGAGGAGGTAATGGAAGGCCGGCCAAAGCGCGCGCTCGCCGTCCGTGTCGGTATAGTCCGTTTCCACTTTCTCGAGATTGTCGGCGGTCTGGCCGACGAGCAGCCCGCGCAGCGCCTCGGCCATGCTGCGCGCGTAGTTGGGACGGCCCGAGACGACCTCCCCCACCTCCTTGAAGCCGTTGGCCATCCTTCCCTGGGCAGGAACGCTGATCGGTGCCGAGAGCCAGTTGTAGAGCTCGAGCTTGGCGTCGCCGAGGCCGGCCGGCGAGGGGGTCCGCACCGCCGTGGCGACGGTCGGGAGATGGCGCTGGAGGAAGGCCCAAAGGTCCAGGAGCAGCAGCCAGCTGTGGGTCTGGAACTGAAGGTTGCGGTTGCGGATCTGCAGCTGCTGCCTGTCCGGGCTGGAGCCGGCGTCGGTGTCGTTGTCGGCGTGGATGTCGTCGGCGGCCTTCATCGCCGACTGGATCATGGCCTTCCATCCTTCGGCGAAGTCGGTCCTGAACTCGACGGTGCGGGCGAGCTTCGATTGGCGCGGCGGCGGGGGCGGAGCTGCGGCCAGCGCCGCCCGCTGCCCCTCGACGAGCGGCTTCGGCGCCCGGCTGACCGACGCGCTCATATATTGCTCGCGCCGCCCCACCGGGATCAGGCCTCCCCACATGGTGCGGCGGATTCCGTTGCCGTCCTGGTGAGCGAGCGGAAAGGCCGGCAGCCGTTCTTCTCCCGGGACGAGGATCGCTTCGTCACCGGTCGACACCCGCAGCCAGCGCGCGCCGCTCGAATCCCTGACGAAGGCATATTCATGGAGCGGCGCATGCTCCGGGGCCTCGCGTGTCGCCGGCATCAGCCGTCGAAGGACGAATCCGACCTGTTCCTGGCTGCCGCCGAGCTTGCGGTCGGGCAGGCCCGGAATGGCGCAGGCGAGGGTGGCGCTGGCGATATAGTAACGCTGGTGGGCCGGCTGGTAGAGCTTCAGCACCGGTTCGGCCGGCTGCGGCGCGACCGCCGCCGGCGCCTGGGCGAGCCGGGTGAACAGCCGGCGCTTCCGAAGCGGCGCGGCGAGCGGCACTCGATCGACCAGGTCCCGCGTGGGGAAGGCGCCCTGGCCCGTGCGCCAGGTTTCGTAGCGGGCGACATGATCGGCGAGCCCGCCGGGATCGGCCGCCAGGATGGCCAGCAACTGGTCCATGAAGTCGTCGGTCGCGAAGCGCAGGATGGTGGGCGCGCGTCCCGGAGTGGCCGTCGCCCGCCACAGCGGCCGCGGCGAGGCCCACGTCAGCGGATGGGCGAGCGCGGTCACCAGATATTCCCCGCGCCCGGCGTGTAGCTCGCCGAGACGACCGAATTGGTGATCACCGTGTCGGCCTGGACGACCCCGGAGAATTTCGACATCCCCGCGTCGACCGTCACCATCCCCGCCGAGATCGCCACCTGGCTCGCGTTGACCGTGACCTTGGCCGAGGCGGTAACGGTGATTCCCGAGGCCTCCAGCTTCACCGAATTGCCGTTGCTGTCCTCCACCGTGACGGTTCCCGGGCCGTCCTTCAGGGTGAATTTCTGGCCGCCCGGAGTTTCGAGCTTCAGGCTCTCCTGGCCGTCCTGATCGTCGAGCGTCACGATGACGCCGTTGCGGGATTTGATCACCTTCTTGGTGTTGCGGCCGCTTCCGTCCATGCTCTCGGGGGGCTTGTCCTTGCCGTTCCAAAGGCCGCCGAGGACATAGGGGCGGCGAGGGTCGCCATGCTCGAAGGCGACCAGCACCTCATCGTCCACGTCGGGGACGAACCAGCTGCCGCGCTTGTCGCCGGCGAACAGGGTCGCAGTCCGGGCCCAGGCCTCATAGCCTTGCCCGCCGCCGCCGTCAGGCGACCAGGGAAGCTTCACCTTCACCCGCCCCTGGCCGTCCGGATCCTTGATGTCGGTGACGAGCGCGGGAGAGACTCCATACCAGCGGCCGCCCCAGCCGCCGGCGAGCCGCTCGAGGCAGCGCGCTTCGGCGCGTTCGAGGTCGACGAGGCCGGTCATGGCTGCCCAAGCCCGGGCCGCTCGCAGGCGAAGGCGGTGCGCTGGCCCTCCTTGAGGTCGAACAGATGCGTGATTGAGGTCGCCCGGTAATCGCCGTCGAACAGCTTGCCGAGGCCGGACAGTGCCAGGGTCGCCCCGACCCTCAGCCCCGGCCGGGTCTCGGCGACCCCGCGGCCGGAGACGAAACGGCGGGCGAGCTGGCGGAAGCCGGCTTCCGCGATCGCCTTCGCCTCCTGGGAGTCGCGGGCCACGCCATGGGCGAGAGTGTCGACGCGCGCGGCGAACGCGCTCTTGAGGATTTTGGCGCCGCCGTCGAGACTGCCGACCTCCGACGAAATCGCGTTATCCTCCGCTCGGTGAGTGGCGGCGGTCTTGGCGCTCACGTCCCATCCGCTCGCCACCAGAGCGGTGCGCTGGTGCGCGAGATCGGCCTCGACCTGGAACTCGCGAAGGCTGCCCGCCCAGCGCAGCTCGACCTTGTCGGTCGGGCGGGTGGCGGCGGCGCGCAGCTTCTTGCCCTCCACCCAGATCTGCGCGTCCTCGCGCCGGGCGAGATCGAGGAGCAAGGCGAGATCGCTCTGGTTGACCTGGGCGACGAGCTTGGTCGCCGGCCCGCTCAGCGAGACGTCGGCGGTGAGGCCGTGCTCGCCGGCGATCTCGCGGACGATGTCGGCCAGCGACTTGTCGACGAAGCCGCGGCTGCGCCGGGTCATCCGAAGGTCCTGGAGCCGGTCCTCGGCGAGCACGCCGACCGTGGGGGTGCCGCCGTCGGGGAAGCCGGCGACGATCGCGACGATCCGCCCTTCGAACGCTATCTCGTCGCCGAATTTCACGACCAGGTCCTTGCCGAACTCGAGGATCTTGCGGTCGAAATGCTGGAAGCCCGTCGTTTCCTGCCCGCCCCAATTGCCGAAGCTGAGCTCGGCATGAGCGATCGCGTCGACCGCCGAGTTGAGCTCCATCGAAAGCAGCGCCGATTCGAGCCTTGTCTGGCGCTCGCCGCCGATCTCGAGCGTCGGCCGGGCCGGCCGGGTCGGGAGGATCGCGACGTTCGAGTCGGGCGGCATGCGCGGCGGCTCCTAATGGGCCCGAAGGCGCTCGCGCCGTCCGGCGAGCAGGATCAAAGCGGGACGAA
>JAXDPC010000132.1:0-3924 GCA_034668525.1 Sphingomonadales bacterium | reverse complement strand
CGAAGCGTCTGCGTGCCTCATCCCCCATCTGACGCTCGAAGCGCGCTCGCCCGCTGCTGTGGAAGGACGCGGGTATGAGGATCAGGCCGCCGCGATAATGGCAGTAGCCGCTCGGCATGACGAGCGTGTCGGGTGCGGCCTCGGCCACTCCACGGGCGTAGTTGCTCGCGCAGTCGTCGACGACGCCCACGACCGTTCCCCGTCTCGGTGCGAAGCGATAATCGCGGCGCGATTGGAAATAGAGGCCGAGCCAGCCGTCATTCCGCCGGTCCGCGCGGTTGGTCGCCTGCGCGCTGTAGCCGCCTGCGATATCGGCAACGAACAAATTGTGGGCCACATAGCCTTCGAGACGGACGCAGCGCCCGCGCCAGCGCTCGGGCTCGGCCGCGATCTGCCGCACATCGGCCGGAACGGCATTGGCGCGGGTGCAGGGCCGCGCTTCGGGGGCGGACGCCATGAGAAGAGCGACGAGCGATGCGATCACGAGCCCGGCTTAGCGAAAATCCCTCTTCCGGCATATCGCGCGCTCGTGCCCAGCTCCTCCTCGATGCGGATGAGCTGATTGTATTTGGCGAGGCGGTCCGAGCGGGCGAGCGAGCCGGTCTTGATCTGCCCGCAACGGCAAGCGACCGCGAGGTCGGCGATGGTCGTGTCCTCGGTTTCGCCTGAACGGTGCGACATGACCGAGGTGTAGCCGGCGCGGTGGGCCGTCTCGACCGCATCCAGCGTCTCGGTCAGCGTCCCGATCTGGTTGACCTTGATCAGGATGGAATTGGCGACTCCCGCCTCGATGCCGCGAGCGAGGCGGACGGGGTTGGTGACGAACAGGTCGTCGCCGACCAGCTGGATCTCGCCGCCCAGCCGCTGCGTGAGCAGCCTCCAGCCGTCCCAATCGTCCTCGGCCATGCCGTCCTCGATCGATCGGATCGGATAGTCGCGGGCGAGCTCGGCGAGATAGTCCACCATCTCCTCAGGGGAGAAGGTCCGCCCCTCCCCTTCCATCCGGTAGGCGCCGCCTTCGAAATATTCGGTCGCGGCGCAGTCCAGCGCCAGGACGACGTCGTCGCCGGGCGCGTAGCCGGCCTGTTCCACCGACTGCATGATGAAATCGAGCGCGTCGCGGGTGGAGGCGAGCGCCGGCGCGAAGCCCCCTTCGTCGCCCACGGCCGTCGAAAGGCCGGCATCCGACAGCCGCTTCTTCAGCGTATGGAAGATTTCGGAGCCCCAGCGCACCGCTTCGCACAGGCTGTCGGCCCCGACCGGCATCACCATGAATTCCTGGAAGTCGATCGGATTGTCGGCGTGCTGGCCGCCGTTCAAAATGTTCATCATCGGCACCGGCAGCAGGCTCGCCGACACGCCGCCGACATAACGGTAGAGCGGCAGGCCCCGCGCGTCGGCCGCCGCCTTGGCGACGGCGAGGCTGACTCCCAGGATCGCATTGGCGCCGAGCCGGCTCTTGTTGCCGGTGCCATCGAGGTCGATCAGCAGCGAGTCGATCTCGGCCTGGTCCTCGGCGTCGAGGCCGACGACCACTTCCGCAATCTCGCCGCGAACCGCGTCCACGGCCTGGCTGACGCCTCTGCCGAGCCAGCGGCCCTCGTCGCCGTCCCTTTTTTCGACCGCTTCATGAGCTCCGGTGGAAGCGCCCGAGGGCACCGCCGCGCGCCCGGTCGAGCCGTCTTCGAGCAGCACCTCGACCTCCACGGTGGGATTGCCGCGGCTGTCGAGGATCTGGCGGGCGTGGACGTCGATTATGGCGGTCATCTTGTTACGGCCTCGTCATGAACTATCTGGGAGGTGCGAGCGCGGCTTATCGGCCCGCCGGAGGAGACGCAACTTTCCCGCCGGCGCCGGAACGGAAGCCGCTGCGCGAGTGTTAGTGGGACACGGAATCAACCCCTCGTAGAGCTTACGGAGATCAGACATGCCCCCTCGCGACCAAGACCTTCCCGAAGGCACCGACAAGATCGTGGCAGGCGCTTCGAAAACCGACCGCGACACCGGCGGCACCAGCAGCAATGGCGGCGGTAGCGGCGGCGGGTCCGGCGCCGGCGGCGCATTCGTCGCGCGCGGCGGCGGCAACGACACGGGCGGCACGGCCGGCGGCGGCGGAACCGGCGCCGGCGGAATTTCCGGCGGGCTCTCCCCCGACAAGATCGTCGGTCAGGTCCGCGATCAGGTCTCGAACCTTCGCGATCAGGCCACCGGCAAGGCGCGCGAGTTCGCCGAGGGCGGCAAGGACCGCACCACGCAGCTGCTCGACGATCTCTCCGAGATCATCCACGACGCCGCGCGCTCGATCGACGAGCGTCTCGGCGACCAATATGGCGAATATGCCCATAAGGCCGGCGACGCGGTCTCGGGCCTGGCCGGCAACCTTCGCGACAAGAGCCTCCAGGACCTCGTCGAAGGCACGCGCTCGATCGTCCGCAAGAGCCCGGCGGTCACCGTCGGCACCGCGGCCCTGCTCGGCTTCGTCCTCGTCCGCCTTGTGAAAAGCGGGCTCGAGGGCGCGACTGGCGGCGGCACCGGGACCGGTGCTTCCGGCGGCGGCGGGCGCTCCGGCGGAGGCCGTTCGGGCGGCGGAGCCTGAGGCTTGGACGCGCAGGTCCGCGACCCTCAGGAAGAATCGATCGGCGAGCTCGCCTCGCGGCTGATCGACGAGGCGCGCGACGTCGCGCGGGCGGAGGTCGATCTCTACAGGCAGATCGCGCTGCGCCGCTCGGCCAAAGCGAAGAGCGGGCTCGTCCAGCTCGTCGCGGCCGGGATCCTTGCCTGGTTCGCCGGGCTTGCCATGACTTTCGGGACGGTGCTGGCTTTGGCGACTTTGATCGGCCCCCTCGCCTCCGGCCTGGTCCTGGCCTTGGTCATGGCCGGCGCGGCCTATCTGCTCCTGCGGAAGGGGTTGGCAGGGATGAAGGCGCTTTCGGGCGACGAGGAGGAGCGGGCCGCGATCGAGCGAGGGGAAATCCGGCCATGAACGCGGCGGCGATCGAAGCTGCGAAGCGCGAGGCCGAGACGGCCCGGCGCCGGATGGATTCGACACTGGCGGCGCTGCAGCAGCGGCTCCACCCCAAGTCCCTGGCCACCGAGGCGTGGGACGGGGTCAAGGAGAAGAGCAGCGACCTCGCCGAGGGCGCGCTCGACGCGGTCAAGCAACGCCCCGCCGCGGTCTCGCTGGCGCTCGGCGCCGCGCTGCTGTTCTTCGCCCGGCGGCCGCTGACCCGCGCCGTCGGCCGCGCCTTCTCGCGCGGTGAAGAAGGCGAGGACGACGACGACCGGATCACAACCAGAATCGATACTACGAGTGAAAACTACCACGCGGCCGCGCCGCTCATCGACGCGCCGCCCAGCAAAGGAGTGCGTTCAAGATGACCGACACCAGGACCGAGACGACCGGCACCGGTACGACCAGCGGTGGCACGAGCAGCGGCGCTACGAGCGGCGGGGACCGCCAGCGCAGCCGCGCCGGCGAGGCCTATGACGCGACGAGGGCACGGACCAGCGCCGCTTTCGCCGGGGTGCGCGAGCGCGCCGCCGGGGCCGGCCGCTGGACCGGCGAGGAGATCAGCTCCAATCCGATGACCGCCGTCGCCGGCGGCTTCGCGCTCGGCGCCCTGGTCGCCGCGATCCTGCCGCGCACCGAGCGGGAGACCGAGCTGCTCGGCGGCGTCGGCAGCAAGATCACCGACGCCGCCCGCGAGGCGACCAAGTCCGCGGTCGACGCGGGGCGCCAGCAGGTCGAGGAGATCAGCGAGTCCGCGGCGACGCGGGTCGGCGAGGCGGTGATCGGCGCGGTCGCCAGCGCGACCGGGGCGAGCGAGAAGGGGTAATCACGCCACCGTCATTGCGAGCAGAGCGAAGCAATCCAGTTCTGCGTCAGGCGCGGCTGGATTGCTTCGTCGCTTCGCTCCTCGCAAT
>JAXDPC010000131.1:0-3325 GCA_034668525.1 Sphingomonadales bacterium | reverse complement strand
ACCCACATGGGGATTGCTGCAATGGCCATGTGACTGCCTCCGGCGCTGATTTCCAAGCCTGGATGACCCAGGCCTTAACGACCGATTAGGATTACCACCAAGGCGCTTGCGCAGCGCTTAACCAAATCCCCTTCCCCTGTTCATATTTGAATCGGAACTGAACGGCCGAGTCGAAGCGAGCTCAAGGCAGCATTCCTCCCATTCGGATCGCGGCGCCGAGATAGGCGCGGAGGCGGTCGGCGGTGTCTTCGCTGAGGGCGATGATCTTGCGCCGCCCGCGGTTCGGGTCGGGGGCGCGGACGAAGATGCCGGCTTCGACCAGGCTGTGGACCATGCGCACGGTGGTGGCGCCGGGGAGGCCGCTCGCTGCGCCGAGTGCAGTCTGGGAGACGCAGCGGCCTTCCAGGCGCGCGGCGTAGAGCTCGAGCATCATCGAGAAGGCATGGTCGGCGGGCGGGAGGCCGAGATATTCGGCGCGCAGGTAGCGCGCGGCCATCAGGGCGCGGACATAGCGGAGGTCGACCTTGGGTTTGACCGGGTGCTCGGGCGGCGGCTCGGCGAGCGGCGGAGTTGCTGTCTCGGCATGGGCGCGGACGATCCGGGCGGTCTCCTCGAGCACGCGGCTGATCTCAAGCAGGTTCGCTACCGGATCGTCGCGGCGCGGCCCGCCCGCTTCGCTGCCTTCCATGCGCCCCATCCTCCGGTCCGGCCGCAATCCAGACAGCATGGCGGCGCGGGAACGTTTCACCGATTAGCGCAAATGAGAAGACTATAGTATTCATTTTCGAGCAAGACCCGGGCTTTCCATCGGCGGCGCTGCGCCTTATCCTGCTCCGAGGGGGAGAGATTCCATGCGTGTTTCCATATTGTTGCTGACCGCCGCCGCCCTGCTGGTTCCGCAGGCGGCCTATGCCCAGAGCTGGCGGCATGTCGCCCGCTCGAACGCCGCCCGCAGCGGGCCTTCGGACAATTATATCGACACCACCCGCTTCACGCGCACCGGCGACCGGCTGCTCTACTGGCAGAGGAGCGTGCTGGAGCGCCAGCAGGGGCAGGGCGAGCGCCGCTACAACGAGATGGTCGTGTACATGGAGGCCGATTGCGCCCTGCTCTCCTATCGGCCGCTGCAGATCATCATCTATCTGGACGGCCGCGAGGTCGCCTCGGAGATGATGGAGGTCGCGGCCGAGACCGTCTCCCCGGGCACCGCCGGCGACAACATCCTGCGCGCCGCCTGCGCGCTCTAGGGACCGGGACGGGGCGAAACACGGGGCCGCGCTGCAGCGAAAATAAATTTCCGCGGCGGAAATCAGCCCTTTCTGGCGGAAGTTGACGATCCTGCGCGGTTAAAAGGACTTGACAGCGTCACGCTGGCGTGGCACTTTATCGTCAGGCTCTCGAAGGTGCGGGCCGATTCGGAAGCCGGTGCGGTGCGCCGGCTTTTTCGTTGGGGACGGAGGGGCCCCACCCCTTGATCCCCTCCCCTGAAGGGGACGGGAAGAAGCAGCCGTCCGGCGTCCGCCGGGCGGCTTTTTCATGTCTGGAAAGGAGCGGATCGTGGACGAGGAGAAGGTGCGGCGGGCGCTGTCGGCGGTGGCGGCCGAGGCCAAGAGGAAGCGGAAAAGGTTCACGCCCGAGGCGATGGCGGTGGTGGTGCGGGCGCTCCGGGCAGGGGCCTCGATCGAGGCGGCGGCGCGGGCGGCCGGGTTCGAGCGGTCGATCGTCGGCAAGTGGCGCAGGAAGTCGCCGGCGTTCGCCGCGGCCTGCGCGGACGCGCTCAGGCAGAGCGACGTGCCGCGGCTGGTGGCGGTGCGCGACGGCGAGGACGCCGACGGCGCGCCGGTCTGGAAGCTGCGGCGCGGGCGGCGGCACATCTTCTGCGCCGAGCGCAAGGCGATCTTCCTCGAGCATTTCGCGGCGACGCTCGACGCCGTGGCGGCGGCCGAGGAAGCCGGAGTCTCTTTCTGGACCGTCTACGAGCATCGCCGCACCGACCCCGCCTTCGCGGCGGGCTGGGAGGAGGCGGCGCGGATCGGCGTGGCCCGGATCGGCGAGGAAGCCGGGCGGCAGCGGCTGGCGGCGATGGAGCGGATGCGCGTCAAGGGCGACAAGCAGGTGCCGCGCGCGGAGAGCGACGCCGAATTCTACCGGACGATGACCTTCCTGAGAATCTGGCAGGCCAAGCTCGCCGGCGGCAGGACGGGCGGCCCGCCGCTGACCAAATGGCGCTTCGAGGAATCGTTCCGGGCGCTCGAGAAGGAGCTGGCGGTGTTCAAGGCGCGGCGCGCCGCGGCGGCGGCCGGGGCGAACGATGCCGGCGACGCGCCGGGCGATGCGGGCGATGCCGAAGCCGCCTGAGCGCTGGGCGCTCGATCTCCTCGACCTGCTGATGTCGCTGCCCGCGGCGGAGCGCGAGGAGGCGCTGCGCAGGCTGCCGCCGCCGGCTTACCGCACCGTCGCCGAGGCGTGGTTCTGGAAGGCGCATGCCGGGCAGGAGGAGCCGCCGGGGCCGTGGCTGGTGTGGCTGCTGATGGCCGGGCGCGGCTTCGGCAAGACCCGGGCGGGGGCCGAGTGGGTGCTGGCGCGGGCGCGGCAAGGGCCGGAGGCGCAGATCGCCCTGGTCGGCGCGACCCTGCACGAGGTCGAGCAGGTGATGGTGCTCGGGCCGAGCGGGCTGATCGCCTCGGCGGGGAGCGACGAGGCGCCGGTCTGGCAGGCGGGGAAACGAACCCTGCGTTTCGCCTCGGGCGCGCGGGCTTTCGCTTATTCGGCCGACCGGCCGGAGTCGCTGCGCGGCCCGGAGCATCATTTCGCCTGGTGCGACGAGGCGGCGAAATGGCCGCGGGGCGAGGCGGCGTGGGACAATCTGCTGCTCGGGCTGAGGTGCGGAGAGGCGCCGCGGGCGCTGGTCACGACGACGCCGCGGCCGGTGCCCCTGGTGCGGCGCATCCTGGCGATGGACGGGCTGGCGCGCAGCCGCGGGCGGACCGACGACAATCTCCACAGCGCGGCCGCGTCGCGCTCGGCGCTGAGGGCGCTCTACGCCGGCACCAGGCTGGGGCGCCAGGAGCTGGAGGGCGAGCTGATCGAGGACGTGGCGGGGGCGCTGTGGCGGCGGGCCCTGATCGAGCAGCGGCGGAGCGGTGCGCCGCGCCGGGAGGAGATGGTCCGGATCGTGGTGGGGGTGGACCCGCCGGCTTCGGCCGGGGGCGTGTGCGGGATCTCGGTGTGCGGCAAGGCGGCGGACGGGACGCTCTACGTCCTCGCCGACGCGAGCGAGAGCGGGCTGTCGCCGGAAGGCTGGGCGCAGCAGGTGGCGCGGGCC
>JAXDPC010000130.1:0-2628 GCA_034668525.1 Sphingomonadales bacterium | reverse complement strand
GATTTCGACGCCGGCATCTCTTCCGATCCGGCCGACCGGCTCGGCCTCCAGGTCCTTACCGCGTCGCTGCTGACCGAGGGTACGACGAGCCGCGACTCGATCCGGATCGCCGAGGAGCAGGAGCGGCTCGGCGCTTCGCTCGGCACGGGCGTAGCCGTCGACCGGACCATCGCCACGCTGTCGGCGCTGACGCCGAATCTCGCCGCCTCGCTCGACCTGCTCGCCGACGTGGTGATGAACCCCGCTTTCGCTCCGGAGGAAGTCGAGCGTGTCCGGGCGCAGCAGCTCGCCGGGATCGCCGCCGAGCGCACGTCGCCGGCGGCGCTCGCCCGCCGCGTCCTGCCGGCCATCCTCTACGGCGAGGCGCATCCTTACGGCCGCCCCTTCTCCGGCACCGGTAGCGAGCAATCGGTTCGCGGCTTCACGCGCGACGATCTGGTCGCCACCCATCGCGCCTGGCTGCGGCCGGACAATGCCGAGATTTTCGCGGCCAGCGATCTTCCGCTCGCCGCGCTGCTGCCCTTGCTCGAGGCCCGTTTCGGCCGCTGGCAGGCGCCGGCGACGCCGCGGGGCGTCAAGCGCTTCACCGCCGCGGTGCCCGCCGGCGGCAGCCGGATCGTGCTGATCGATCGGCCGCAGTCGCCGCAATCCTTGATCTTCGCCGGGCAGCTGCTGCCGGTGCGCGGAGTCGAAGACACGCTCGCGCTGGAGACGGCGAACGAGGTGCTCTCGGCGGACTTCCTCGCCCGGCTCAACCAGGACCTGCGCGAGACGCGTGGCTGGTCGTACGGCGTGTTCGGTTTCGTCCAGCCGGTGCAGGAGCGGATGCCCTTGTTCCTCCAGGCGCCGGTGCAGACCAACCAGACCGGACCGTCGATACAGGCGATCATCGACCAGGTGCGCGCCTTCGTCACCGACCGCGGCGTTACCCCCGCAGAGCTGCGGCGCGTCGTCCAGGGCAACAGCCGCGAGCTCGCCGGCAGCTTCGAGACCTCGCAGCAGCTGCTCGGCGCCCTGCGCACCCTGTCGATCCTGCGCCGGCCGGACGACCATGTCGAACGCCTGCCGGCCCGCTACCGGGCGATGACCACCGCCCAGCTCGACGCCGCCGCGCGAAGGGCGATCGATCCGGCGCGGCTGGTCTTCGTCGTCGTCGGCGATGCGTCCGTGGTCCGCCCTCAGCTCGAGCGCATCGGCCTTCCGATCGAGATCGTGACGCCTCAATAGCCTGTCTCGGTGTAAGGGCAGGGTGCATGGGGAAGGCCTATAGGAGCTTGGCCGGATTGGCTCGGCAGTGGCGGTAGATGGTCATCGCCGCCTTCTCGAGATTCTTGCGGCTGGGCATCCGGGCCACGACTCCCTTGTCCACAGCTTCCCCCGCCAACACTTCCGCACCCTCCTTCAACACATCGGTAATGATCGAGGCGTTTCCCCCAATCTTTTCAGCACACCAAGCTCCACCGGCGCTGGCCGCGGCATCGATGCCTGGAATTCCGAGCACGAAGCCGAGCGGAGCCATGAAATACCCGAAGATGCGCCGGCGTGACGAAATATGTTCCGCTTCGTAGACGGCCTTTTGAAAGTCTCTGCGAAGTGCTTCGTTGATCCCTCCATGAAATTCTACCGATTGTCGGAGTACTTCGCGAACGTTCTTAACCCTACGGTCCTTCAGGAGCCGAATTGCCTGCGTGGTGCGGGTCCAAGGGAAGTCGCAAGGGACGGTCGCTTCCACCAAGGCTCGTGGAGAGTAATTAGCTACCACAGTTCTACTATGGTCGTGCCCAGACTTAAGTTTTTGAGTGAGCGCCGGCTGGTAGTTGTGCCACTCGTAATTGGTGCTTGAGAACCGCTTTGCGAGAACGAGGTTCGTATGCACATAATCGAGAAGGGTGGCCCTCAGCTCGGCCATTACCTCCGCGTAGAGGACCGGGTCGGACGTCTTCGCCTTCCTTACGCGTCGCCACATTGAGCGACCGAGACGGATGTCGTAATAGATTCCCCTGCGCGCTTGGAATTCTGTGAGAAGGTAGGGGAGCCCCCCCAACAGGTCCATATTCTCGCTGAAGCCGGAGCCGAAATGGCGGGCCGCGTCGAACCACCAGTTAATGCTTCGACTGACCGCAACGTCCCAAACTTGGCCTTTGTCGAGCTCGGTCTCGGTGGCCTTGGTCACGGCCGCGCGTTCGCTGTCATCCAGCGTAAAATCCTCAAGCTTAATGAAACCCTCCTCGTGGAGAGCACGCAGCTGCTCGAGTGCCAGGGGAGGAAGCGGGCTCTCGCATGAAACGAGGACGCCGAATGCCTCGCGATCCATCACCAGTGCCTCGGCGATGAAGAGAGGAGAATAATCGAAATTTACTTGGCCCGGCCCGGGCGCCATCGGTGGGAGAAACTGTTCGGGCCGGAAGCCTGGATGGCGATAGGCCCCAGATCGTTTTCCAAAATTTGGAGTGAAAAACGTCCCAAAGGCCATGACGCCATCCCGCTGCGCTGCGACCCTTTTACTTTGACGGAGCTGAAATTGATATGAATGGCTGTGATGTTGCGCCCGCCGAGACAATGGCAGACAGATCAGCGTTAGAAGATACGCGTCACATGGCCCATCTTACGGCCCGGGCGCGGCTCGCC
>JAXDPC010000129.1:0-2968 GCA_034668525.1 Sphingomonadales bacterium | reverse complement strand
CGGTGCCGTTCCGGGTCGGCCTCAATGCCGCGCTGACTCCCAACCACGTCCGCGCGGCGATGCAGGGCACGGTCAACGGCCTCGCCTTCCGCCTCGCCCAGCCGGCCGAGATCGCCAAGGTCGGCGGCGACTGGCAGCTGGCGCCGGCCACGATCATGCTGCCGCAGGGCAATGTCCGGCTGGCCGGCCGCTACGGCGCCGGCGGCATGGTGGTGCAGTCGCGGCTCGACAATCTCGATTTGTCGATCGTCAATGCTTTCTCGCCGGGCCTCGGCATCGGCGGCCGCGCCACCGGCAGCCTCGACTTCGCGCTGCCGGCGGGCTCGGCCTTCCCGCGCGCCGAAGCGCGGCTCAACATCGCCGGCTTCACCCGCAGCGGCATCGCGACCCGTTCCGAAGCGGTCGACCTTGCCCTCGCCGGCAGCCTCGTCCCCGAAGGCGGGCAGCTCGCGGCGGCGATCCGGCGCGGCGGCGCCCTGATCGGCCGCTTCCAGGTCCGCCTCCAGCCGCTCGGCCCGGCGGCGGGGAGCTGGACGACCCGCCTGTTCGCGGCCCCGCTCCAGGGCGGCATCCGCTACAACGGCCCGGCGGACGTGCTGCTCTCGCTCGCGGGCATCGCCGGACACCAGCTCTCGGGCCCGATCGCGGTCGGCGCCGACTTCTCCGGCCGGGTCCAGGCTCCGCAGTTCGCCGGCGTGGTCCGCTCGAACAACCTCACCTACGTCAACGAGCAATACGGCACCCGGATCACCAGCCTCGCCGTCCAGGGCCGCTTCAACGCCTCGCAGCTCGAGATCGTCAGCCTCACCGGCCGTGCCGGCGACGGCACCATCCAGGGCTCGGGGACGATCGGCCTCGCCGCGGCGTCCGGCTTCCCGATGGACCTCCGCTTCCGCTTCCAGGACGCCCAGCTCGCCCGCTCCGACGATATCGGCGCCACCGCCACGGGCGAGATCAGGGTCACCAACAGCCGCGCCAACGGGGCGCTGATCGCCGGCGAGCTCGAGCTGCCCGAGGTCCGCTACCAGATCGTCCGTCAGGCGGCGGCCGAGGTCCGCCAGCTCGCCGGCGTGCGCCGCCGCGGCGAGCCGATTCCCGATCCGAATGCGCAGGCCGAGGCCGGCGGCGTCCCGAGCAACTGGCGGCTCGATTTGCGCGTCCGCGCCGACAATCGGGTGTTCGTCTCCGGAATGGGGATCGAATCCGAATGGAGCACCGACCTTCGCGTCCAGGGCACGTCGACGACGCCGAGCATCGTCGGCCAGGTCGAGCTGATCCGCGGGACGCTGAGCGTCGCCGGGCGGCGGTTCAATCTCGAGGAAGGCCGCGTCACCTTCACCGGCGCGCGGCCGCCCAATCCGCAGATCGCGATCCGCGCCGTCGCCGACGTCGAGGACGTCGAGATCGTGATCAACGTCGACGGGACCGCGAACAATCCGCAGATCGCCTTCTCGTCCAACCCCGGCCTGCCGCAGGACGAGATCGTCTCGCGCATCCTGTTCGGAAGCTCCGTGACCGAAATCTCCGCGCTGCAGGCGGTCCAGGTCGCCGCCTCGCTCAATTCGCTGCGCGGCGGCGGGGGCGGCGGGCTGAACCCGCTCGGCCGCCTGCGCTCGGCGACCGGAATCGATCGCCTTCGTATTCTCGGCGCCGACCAGACCACCGGCCGCGGCACCGCGCTCGCCGCCGGAATGTATCTCTCGGACGACATCTACCTGGAGATCATCACCGACGCCCGCGGCTTCACCGCCACCCAGCTGGAGATCGCCCTGAGCCGCGCGCTCAGCGTCATCTCGCAGTTCGGCTCGGGAAACAGCGGCACCAACGTCAACGTGCGCTATTCGCGCGATTATTGAGGCGCGCGGCGCAGCGTCAGCAGATCGTCGGTGAGGGTCATGGTGAACGCCGGCAGATTGCCCGGCGGCGTCTCGGCGATGGCGTCGACGAAAGCGGCGCGGGTCTCGGCATCGTCATAGGCCATCCTGGCGTCGAACGCTTTCTGCCAGCTCTCCTCGTCCGGCCATTCGGCATAAGCGACGAAGCGCCCGTCGCGCTCGCGGTGCAGCCGCGAGCCGTAGCTCCCGTAGATGCGGGTGATATGCTCGGTCCCGCGCCGCCAGGCCGCGCGGAACTGCTCTTCCTTGCCGGGATGGACCCGCCACCAATAGACCGCGACGAACATGGCTTCTCCTCCCGGCGCGGGAGAATAACGCAAAGCGGGATTTCGCGATCCTATCGCGCGAGCAGGCTGAGCGCACGGTCGAGCGCCGGGTCGCGGCCTTCGGCGAGGTCGCGGATGCGCAGCGCGACCGTTTCGTCCGGCGCGACGCCGGCGCCTTCGATCCTGCGCCCCAGGCCGGAGACGATGCCGATCTCGCTGATCGCAAGCGCGCCGCCGTCCGGGAGGCGGCGGTAGCGCAGCACGCCGAGCGCGCAGCCGCAGCTCCGCGTGCCGACGATCCGCGCGCGGCCTTGCTCCTGGAGGGAGGCGGCGATGACCTCCGAGGTGCTCGCGGTCGCCTGATTGACGAGCAGGACCACCGGGCCGCGATAGATTTGCCTCCCCGCCTCGCCGGCCCGCATCTCCAGCGGCAGACGAACGAGGCCCAGCAGCGCAGACGGCGCCCGCCCGCTGCGGGTGATCAGAGACTGGAGGGGAGCCCGTCGCGTCGCAATCGCGGCACGTTGACGGACGGCGCCATTGATGTACCCAAAGCGACAGCTGATGGATCCCGCATTTCCCGCCGAAGTCGCCGACAAGCTGCTTGCCGCCGCAGGGGAGGCCGGAGTGGGCCGCGCGCCGCTCCTCCCCGGTCGGACCGTCCCCTTTCCTATCCGGAGCTCGCCGCGCGGTACGAGAAGGCGGCGCGGCTGGCCGGCGACGCGGCCTTCGGCCTGCACGTGGGCGAACGCACGTCGGAGCGCGACTCCGGCCTGCTCGGCTATGCCGCGGCGCACAGCAGGAACC
>JAXDPC010000128.1:0-7547 GCA_034668525.1 Sphingomonadales bacterium | reverse complement strand
AGCGCGAGACGGTACCGCTCGCGGGCCTGATCGAGGATGCGAATGCGATCGCTCTGGTCGGTACCGCGAAGGCAATCTCCTACAGCCAGGACGTCGACCCGTCGCTCAAGGTGGATGCCGATCCCGTCCAAATCCAGCAGGTGCTGATTAACCTCGTCCGCAACGCCGCGGAGGCGATGGAGCAGAGCGGCGAGCGGCGGCTTTCGGTGACGGCGAAGCGGGAAGGCGACCGCGTCGAAATCTGCGTCCAGGACAGCGGCCCCGGCATTGCGCAAGATTCGCGCGCGCACCTGTTCGAGCCGTTCCAGTCGACCAAGGCGGCGGGAATGGGCATCGGCCTCTCGATCTGCCGGACGATCGTCGAAGCGCATCAGGGGCGGATCTGGCTGGCCGACGACGGGGAGGGCGCCGGCGCCTCCTTCCGCTTCACCTTGTCGCTTGCCGCCTGATCCGGTTGCGGCGCGCGTGCCGCTGCCATAACGCCGGCGCCATGGCCGATCCGCGCGATGAGATGCTGAAGGCGATGGCCGCGCACCGCGGCCTCAAGCTGATCAGATCGCGGCGGCGCAAGCCCGGAGGCGATTTCGGCCGTTACGGCCTCACCGACGCGAAGACCGGCCAGGACTGCTTCGGCATCGGCAAGGAAGGCCTCGAAGCCACGCCCGAAGAGATCGAGGACTATCTGCGCCGCGGCGCCAAGGCGGACTGGAAGCGCTCCCTCGGCGCTGCCGGCACGGCGGCGGCGAAGGCGAAGCCGAAGTCGAAGAGACGCGCGGCACCGCCGGAGCCCGAGCCCCGGACGCGGCGAGCGCCGGAGCCGGAGCCGGAGCCGGAGCCGGACCTCGTCGTTCGCGAGGCCAAGGCCGCGGATGCGGATGCTCTCGCTCTATTGCTCGGTCTGCCCGCAACGCAGGTGAAGCCCGCGCTCAGGCATCTCATCCAGGCCGCCGAGCCGCCCCTGGTGGCGGAGCTGGGCGGGGTCATCGGCTGCGTTGCCTGGCACCTGATCCCGACTCTCCAGAAGGGCCGGGTCGGGCGCATCACCCTGCTCAGGGTCGCGAACGACGTGCGGCGGCGGGGCGTCGGCACCAGCCTGGTCGAGGCAGTCGAGGCCCGGCTCGCGGGCCGCGGTTGCGCGCTGGTCGAGGCGGTGAGCGAAATCGACCTCGACAACGCCCACGGCTTCTTCCGCCGCCTCGGCTACGAGCGGTCCGGCCACCTTTTCTCCAAGCCGGCGGCCGCCGACTAGCCGCCGGCCTCTTCGACCTTCCGCCGCGCGATCGCCTTCACCGCCGCGCGGTCCGTGGGAAAGCCCGCTTCCTTCCACTCGCGCTCGACAGCCTGGAGGGTCCTCGCCACCGCCGGCCCCGGCGCCAGGCCCATCGCGATCAGCTCGCCGCCCGAGATCGGAAGGCGCGGCGGCTGCCAGAGCTGGAGCGCGGCCAAATCGTGGCCGGTCCCGCCGGACAGCAGAAACCGATCGACCGCCGCTTCGGGGCCGATCCGGTAAGCCAGGTGGTGCGGATCTTCGGTCGCGCGCTCGGCGGCGAGCGCCAGGCGCTTCACCTTCTTCTTGGAGAGGCGAAGCCGCAGCGCGATCGCGGTGGCAATCTCGGGTTCGGGCGGGAGGAGCGCGGCGAGGCGGCGCAGCGGGTCCGGTGCGATCCCGGCCGCCGCCTCGGCTGCGACCAGCCGGCGCAGCGGCGCGGCGTCGACGATCTCGGGCAGGACCGGCTGGAGGATCCCGCGCGATACCATCAGCGCCACCGTCGGTCCCGGGTCGGGCAAAGCGAGCAGCTTGAGCAGCTCGTCGGCGATCCGCTCCCGGGAGAGGGCCATCAGGTCGTTGGCGCGCAGGGCGCAGGCTTCGAGCCCTTCGGAATCCGGCTCGTTCCGGCCGAAGCGGGCGTGGAAGCGGAAGAAGCGGAGGATGCGCAAATGGTCCTCGGCGATGCGCACGAGCGGATCGCCGATGAAGCGGACGCGGCCGGCGCGAAGGTCGGCCAACCCCTCGAAATAGTCGAACAGCTCGCCGCTCGCCGGATCGGCGGTGAGTGCGTTGATCGTAAAGTCGCGGCGGGCGGCGTCCTCGCGCCAGTCGTCGGTATAAGCGATGGTGGCGCGGCGGCCGTCGGTGGCAACGTCGCGGCGGAGGGTGGTGACCTCGACCGGCCGGCCCTGGATCACCGCGGTCACGGTGCCGTGGGCCAGCCCGGTCGGCACGGCCTTGATCGCGGCGCGCTTCAGGCGGTCGAGCACCTCCTCCGGCGGAATCCGGGTGGCGAGATCGACGTCGCTCACCGGCAGCTTCAGCAGAGCGTCGCGGACGCAGCCGCCGACGAAGCGGGTCTCGCCCGAGGCGGCGCCGAGCACGTCCAGCAGCCGCCGCATCTCGGGCCGCTTGCGCCACTCGGTCGGGGGAAGCTTCATGCAATGAGCGCCAGGCGGCGGCTGAGATTGACGATCATCGCCGCCGTCGCCCCCCAGATCCGCCGGCCTTCATAGTCGATCTCGAAATAGGATCGCTCGCGGCCGCGCCACATCACCGCGCGGACCGCCTGGTGCGCGGGATCGAGGAGATAGTCGAGCGGCGCCTCGAACATGGCGGCGACCTCGCCCGGGTGCGGCGCCAGCGGGAGGTCGGGCGGGACGATCCCGATCACCGGCGTCACTTCGAAGCCGGTGACGGTCCGGTAGCGGTCGGCCATGCCGATCACCTCGACCCTGTCGCGGGGAAGGCCGATCTCCTCCTCGGCCTCGCGCAGAGCGGCGTCGATCGGTCCGGTATCGCCCGGATCGAGGCGGCCGCCGGGAAAGCTGATCTGGCCGGGATGCTTGCGCATCGTCTCAGGCCGCAAGGTGAGAATCACGGTCGGCCGCGGGCGGTCGACGACGGGCACGAGCACCGCTGCGGGCGTGATTCCGATCGGCTGCGCTTCCTCGTCGAGCACGTCGCCCGCGATCAGGATCGGCGCGCGCCTGTGACCGGCCTCGAGCGCCTCGCGTAGCCGTGCCGCAAGGCTCACGCCTTCGGCTCCAGGGGGAAGAAGGCGCCGCGGCTCCACAGGCCGGGCGGGTGCGCGCCCTCGGCGAGGGCCAGCTCGGCCAGTTCGTAATAGACCGGCCGCGCCACCAGCGCATCGAGGCCGGGACGGACCGCGACATAGGGATGCGGCCCGTCCCCGCCCGGCTTCAGGCGGATCGGGTGGTCCGGGCCGGCGACGACGAGGTCGCCGGTGTTGAGGCGAAAGGCGAGGCTGCGGCGCTCGCCCTCGCCGTCGCTCTTGAGCTCGACGGCGACGAAAGGCGAGTCCTCCACCACTATCGCCAGCTTCTCGACCGGGGTGACCAGGACGAAGGAGCCGTCCGGCTCGCGTCTCAGGATCGTCGAGAACAGCCGCACCATCGCCGGCCGGTCGATCGGCGCGCCCTGATGATACCAGGTGCCGTCGCGGGCGATGCGCATCTCGCTGTCGCCGCAATGCGCCGGCGCCCATTTTTCCACCGGAGACAGCCGCTTGGCCTCCGCGAGCTCGACGATCTCGGCCAGGCTGAGGCCGCTGAGATCGGCAGGAGGCTCGGGCGCGGGCATGGCCGCGATGTAGCGGGCCCGCGGCGCCGGCGCAAAGGGCGCCCGGTTCCTCCCCATGCAGCATTACCACCCGAAGGGTGGTGGAGGGGTGGAGGCCGATCCCTGCGCTCCTGCGCCCGATCCTCCCAGGTCGAGGCAGTTGCCCCTCCACCAGGCTTCGCCTGGTCCCCCTCTCCACCGCTTCGCGCTGGGAGGAATTCGGCCGCTTCCACCTCGCCGACCCCGACATCCAGAGCCTGATCTCCTGAGTCGGCGGCGTCCGCTTGCCCGAGCGCATGGCGCGGCCTATCCGCGGGCCGATGAGCGAGGAGTTCAAGGGCCCACGCACCGCGATCGTCACCGGCGGCGCGAAGCGCATCGGCGCCGCGATCGTCCGCGCGCTCGCCGCCGACGGCTGGCACGTCCTCATCCACTACAACCGCTCGCGGGCCGAGGCGGAAGCGCTGGCGGCCGAGCTCGGCTCGGCCGCGATCGTCCAGGCCGAGCTGGCGGACCCCGCAGCCGCGGCACGCATCGTCGCGGCTGCCGACGGCCTTCCGCCGCTTCGCCTCCTGGTCAACAGCGCCTCGCGCTTCGTCTACGACGCCCTCGGGAATTTCACCGTCGAGGGCTGGGACGCCCATCTCGACGTCAACCTGCGCGCGCCGGCTCTGCTGTCGCGGGCCTTCGCGGCGCGGTCCGGGCGCGGCCTGATCGTCAACCTGCTCGACGCCAAGCTGTGCCAGCCCAATCCCGATTTCTTCAGCTACACGGTCTCGAAGATGGGCTTCGCCGGGCTCACCGAGCTGCTTGCGCGCGCGCTCGCGCCGCGCATCCGCGTCTGTGCGGTCGCGCCCTCCGTCACGCTCGTCTCCGGCCCGCAGAGCCGGACGAATTTCGAGCAGGTGCATGGAATGAACGCGCTCGGCCGCGGCGTCGAGGCGGCCGACATCGTCGCCGCCCTGCGCTTCATCATCGCCAGCCCCGTCCTGACCGGGCAGACGATCACGCTCGACGGCGGCCAACGCTTCCTGTCGCTGCCCCGCGACGTTCAGTTCATGGAGCCGCGATGACGGCCGGAATCCCGAAGCTGGACGGGCTCGTGCCCGAGCGGCTGCAGCCGCGCAGCCGCAAGATCATGCTCGAGGATTTCGCGCTCAATCTCGACATCGGTTTCCACGACTTCGAGATCGGCCGGCCGCAACGGCTGCTGCTCACCGTCGAATTGTGGGTCGACGAGGCGCATTTCGCGGCCGAGGACGAGGCCGCCGGGGCCTGGGACTACGATTTCCTGCGTACCGAGATTCTCGCGCTGGTGCGCGGCCGCCGGTTCAACCTTCAGGAGACGCTGGTGCGGGAAGTCTACGACCTGGTCGCTGCGCGCCAGGGCGTCGAGGCGCTGCGCGTGCGCTCGCGCAAGCCGGACATCTATCCGGACTGCGCGGGAGTAGGGGTTGAGCTCGCCTCTTTCTGACCGGGCGTCAGGAACCCCGGCGGGTGCGCAGGCACGGGCCGAGCGAATCGAGGACGAGGCGGTAGTCGGCCGCGACCGCCCTGGCCTCTTCCCGCGTCGCCTCGCCGAGGCTCTGGGCCGGCAAGCTTCGCGGCAGGCCGCAGGCGAGCCGGTACCAGAGCAGGGTCTCGGGACGCGGCGCCTGCGCATTCTCGTCGACGATCTCGGCCAGCGACACTGCCCAGCGAGGTTGCTCGCCGGGCCGCCGCAGGACGCTCAGCGACACGGGGCGGCCGGTGTCGGTCAGGAGGAAGATCTGCGTCTCGCTTTCGCCCGAAACGGCGCCGGGAACGTGGAAGGCGCGCCCGATCGCCGTGATGCGCGGTGGCGCCGCCGGGCCGGTCGCTTCGCGCAGGATCGCCCGCAGGCGCTCGGCGGCGGCTTGGGTGTAGGGGAACTGTGCGTCGGCGGCGATCAGCCGCAATTCGTTGGGCCGGCCGGGCACGGGCGCGGCGAGCAGCAGCAGCTCGGTGCGGCGCGGCAGCCGCGCGGCGCGGCCGCGCGAATCGTCGGGAAGGTCGACCAGCCACGCCACCCGTGCCGGCAGCGGTCCGGGGCTGCGAATCAGCGAAACGACGTCTCCCTCGACATAGAAGCGGCGGCGCCCGGCAGCGACGCCGGCCGCGTCGCGGGCGCGCACGGCCATCGCGCGCGCCACCCGGACGTGCGCGGCGACCGGCGCCGCGAGGGCGAGGTCGGCGGCGTCGGCATAACTCAGGGCCTGCGCCGGCGGCGGCGCCGGACTCGCTTGCGAATCAAGGCTGTAGCTCCCCGACAGGGCGATCAGCAGCGCCGCGGCCGTGCTCACCAGGGTCATCGCTCGTCCTTCCCTTCCATCCGCCGCGGCTCTATCGGGGCGCGCCTTAACCGCTGCTTGCGGCGGAAATCCGCCATTGTTTCGCATCCACACCGAGGGATTGCGTCGCTCCCGCCGCCGCATTAGAGCACCAGCCTCATCCACCCCCCGCGGGGCAGGTGAACCGAAGCTGGATCGCTGCGTTGTGCGTGTGCCGGTCTGTCTTAGAAATGGGAGTGTGGCTGATTAATGGCATATGCTGACCAAAGGATGAGCGCAGGCCGGATATGGGCGATCGTCATCGTTGCCCTGCTCCACGCCATCATCGGCTACGCATTCGTCAGCGGCCTGGCGATGAGGGTCATCGAGAAGGCGAGGGAGGACCTCAAGACCTTCGACGTCGAAGAGCCGCCGCCCCCCGAGGAAGAGCCGCCGCCGCCGCCGCCCGACCAGCCGACCCAGCCCCCGCCGATCTCCGCTCCGCCGGTGCTGAACCGGGTGGTCACCCAGCCGACGATCACGGCGCCCCCGCCGCCGCCGATCGCGCCGCCTAACTACGCTCCGCCCGCGCCGCCGGCGCCGGTTGCGCCGCCGCCTCCGCCGCCCCCGCCGCCACCGCCGCCCCGTGCGGCGCAGCGGGGAGCCGAGTTGCGCAGCGGCTCGATCAGCGACGACGACTATCCGTCGTCCGCGCTCCGTGCGGAAGCGCAGGGTACGACGGTGGCCCGGTTCACGATCGGGCCGGACGGCCGGGTGACCAGCTGCACGGTAACCGGATCGAGCGGCAATGCCGCGCTCGATTCGACGACCTGCTCACTGATCCAGCGCCGCTTCAGGTACCGCCCGGCGATCGGGGCGGACGGCAACCCGACCTCGGAGACCAAGACCCAGCGAATCGTTTGGCGAATTCCCCGGTGACTGAGGATACGCGCAGCAGCCGGGCGCTACGCCCGTCCCCAATCGGTATTGATGATGAGAGGAACGTGAGATCATGACAACCCCCGCAGCCGGCACCGGCGAGAATCCCTATGGCCTGTTCCGAGCCCTCTCGGAAGGCGGCGCCATCGCCTACGCGACCTTCGGCATCCTCGTGATCATGTCGGCGGCGTCCTGGTACGTCCTCTTCGTGAAGCTGTTCGAGCAGCAGAAGATCGTCCGCGAGGGCCGCCGCGCGCGCAGCGCCTTCTGGTCGGCCGGAACGCTTCGCGACGGCGCCCAGAAGCTCGAGAAGAACGGCGCCTACCGCCAGATCGTCGACGACGGCATCCTCGCCCTCGAGCAGCATGACAAGCTCACCGATCCGATCGACCAGCACGACTGGATGCTGAACTCGCTGGCGCGCAGCCAGGGTGCGATCGCCTCGCGGCTCTCCACCGGCCTCGCTTTGCTCGCCACCGTCGGTTCGACGGCGCCGTTCGTCGGCCTGTTCGGAACCGTCGTCGGCATCTACCGCGCGCTGATCAAGATCGGCGCGGCCGGTCAGGCGTCGATCGACGCGGTCGCCGGTCCGGTCGGCGAGTCGCTGATCATGACCGCTCTCGGCCTCGCCGTCGCGGTTCCGGCGGTGCTGGCCTATAACTGGCTGATCCGGCGCAACAAGGCGATCGTCGAGCAGCTCTCGCGCTTCGCCAACGACCTGCACGGCTACATGATGTCCGGCGGCGCCG
>JAXDPC010000127.1:0-20804 GCA_034668525.1 Sphingomonadales bacterium | reverse complement strand
GCCGACACGCTCGAGCACGAGCTGGAGATCGCCGACATCGCCGACGGCGCACTGCCGCGCTTCCTCTCCGAGCAGCGCCCGCCGAAGAGCGCCGCCCGGCTGGCGGCCGAGGCGCGGGCGGCGCAGGAGGCGCGCGGCGCCGAGGCGTGGGAGAAGGCCCGGCGCGGGGAAGGCGAGCTGAGCCGGCGGGAGTTCGCCGACATGTGCCGCCATATCGATCCCATCGGCATGGCCGCCGAAAAATCGAAGAAGCGTTACCGGTGAGACCTTCCTGTGACCTTCCGGCAAGCCGTCCGCCTGCTTCGGGTCGTCGGGGGAGGCTAGGCGAAATCGGAAGGAACGGCCAGAATGAGCTGGTCCCGAACCCCGCCCGCCAGGAGGCCCGACATGCGCTTCTCCGCTGCGACCGCCGCCGCCCCGCTGCTCCTCGCCGCGCTCGCGGCCGGCGCGATCGCCGCGGTCCAGCCACATTCCGGGGATCGTCACCGCCGCGTCCGGGGCTGGCTGGTCGAAGATGTCGCGGAGAGCGACGGCGGCCGCCTCGTCCGCATCAGCCGCACCAGCGGGCGCTACCGGCTCGAATATCATGCCGCTTACTGGCGCGGGAATGACGGCACCATCCAGCACGTCTCGGCGATCGGTCCCCGCTGCGGCGGCAGCGAGGCGCTCGACCGCCATCTCATCTACGACGTCATCGAAATCCGCGCCCGCCTCGCCGCCGGCCTCGCCGAGTGCGCCGCGCCGCCGCGCGCCGTCCGCGCCGCCCTCCGCGGCCTCGAGCCGGCCTATGCGCTCGCCCTCGCCTGGGACTGGGAAGCCCGCACCGCCACCGCCGCCGAAGCCGCCGCGATCGCCAATTATGGGATGGAGGAGGGAGCGGCCGCGGAGAACATGTGCGACGCTCCGCTCGATAACGCGGCGGAGGTGGACATCTCGGAGACGAATGCGATGGAAGCCGTGGCCTGCTAGCCGCCTGCCGAAAAAACACGAGGCGAGCCCGCGTCCTCGTGCGTCGTCGCGGCCCGTCCCACAGATTCGAGCGCCAATATGGACCGCTCCTTCACACTGGCCTAGGATCGCTCCCAATAACGAGTCGGCGAAGGAGGCAGGTTTACATGCCCGATATACGCCACATCTTCGTGCTGATGCTCGAGAACAGGTCGTTCGACCATATGTTCGGCCTGTCAGGCATTCCCGATATCCGCACCGCGACCTCCGCGGACCACAATATCTACGGCAACAGGCCCTATCATTTCGGCCCCCACGCCCCCAATCGCATGCCGTGGGATCCGCATCACGG
Source organism: Sphingomonadales bacterium (assembly GCA_034668525.1). Taxonomy (GTDB): domain Bacteria; phylum Pseudomonadota; class Alphaproteobacteria; order Sphingomonadales; family Sphingomonadaceae; genus Allosphingosinicella. The sequence continues at coordinate 19,504 of JAXDPC010000127.1, read as the reverse complement.
CTTCAGCGACGTGATGACCCAATTGGCCGGGGAAGGCGCCGAGGACCTGCCTGCCACGCCTTATCCGCCGCGCACCAATTCGGGCTTCGTCGCGAGCTTCGCCAAGGGCCTCAGGCGGCCGGACCCGGACGACCTCGCCACCGTCATGCGCGCCGTCGACCTGCCGCGGGAGTCGCCCGCCCTCTACACCCTGGCCACCGAATATGCCGTGTGCGACGAATGGTACGCCTCGATGCCCGGCGCCACCTGGCCCAACCGCTTCTTCGTGCACGGCGCATCGTCCGCCGGCCTGGCCCGCGGGCCCACCACGGCGCAGAAAGTGAAATGGGCTCTCGACTGGGGCGGCTTCAAATATCCCAACGGCTCGATCTTCGACCGGCTGCGGCCGGGAAGCTATCGTTTGTACCAGAACCAGGACCGGTCGAGCCACCGGTCGGGACGCCTTCCCCAGGTCGCGGCGCTGAAGGGCGTACGCTACGACGAGGTGCGACCCTTGCGCGAGCTCGTGACCGAGCTCGCCGCCGGCCGCGCTGCCGCCTATACTTTCATCGAGCCGGCCTATGGCGATGTCGTGAGCGGCAGCTATCGCGGCGGCTCGTCCCAGCATCCGCTGGACGACCTCGCCAAGGGCGACCGGCTGATCGCGCGCGTCTATCGCGCAATCCGCAATTCTCCGGTCTGGAAACACAGCCTGCTCATCATCACCTACGACGAACATGGCGGTTTCTACGATTCGTGCATTCCCGCCCGGGCGGCCCCGCCGTCTAACGACGACCCGGACCCGGATGCGGACGACAACCCCTTTGGGTTCGACTTCTCGGTCTACGGCGTACGCGTCCCCACCGTGCTGGTTTCGCCGTGGATCGGCAAAGGCGTCGTCGATCACACCCTCTACGATCATGCGTCCATCCTCGCCACGGTGGAACGTCGGTTCGACCTGGACCCACTGACCGACCGCGACAGGCTTGCGGCCGATGTGCTTCACCTGCTCGGCGGTTCCATGCGTCCCGACGCCGAGTGCCCGCGAGAGGTGCCCCAGCGCCCGGCGCGCCCTGCGCTCGCGGAAGCCGAGCCCGACCTTGCCTCGCTCGCCGAACCGATCGAAGACGGCGACAACCTGCTGGGCTTCCTCTTCGTCGCCGAAAAGGCGCAGCGCGAAGTCGCGCCGGAGACGCTGGCATTCGCGCCCTTGCCGGAGCCGAAGACCAGGGGCGAAGCGGAACTCTATCTCGAGCAGGTCGTGCCGCGGCTCGAAGAGGCCCGTGATGCGCAACAGCTTTCTCCGGACTAAGCGGCGCAGAAAAAGCGCGCCAGCCCCTCGACCGGCATGTCGCGATAGCGGGGCTCTCCCCCCGCATGACCGGCCCCCGCTGCGCGCCGAAGCCGCCACGGCCGCACGCTTCTGCTCGATCGAAATCCCCGCTATCCCCTGCTCGCCTGCCGACAGGAGGTCCGACATGCGCTTCTCCGCTGCGATCGCCGCCGCCCCATTGCTGGTCCTCGCCGCCTGCGGGGGCGCAGGCGACGGCCCGGCCAACGGGACGCAGCCGGCCAACGCCACGGGCAAGGCCGCCGCGCCGCCTGCGCCGGCGGCTCTCGGTCGACCCGCCGGCCGCTGGGCGCTGCAGTCGAGCGGGGAGGGTGTGGCGCTGGCGCTGCCGGCGGCGTCCGGCGCCACCGCGATCCGCCTCTTCTGCCCCGCCGGCGGCAACCAGCTCCTCGTCAACGTTCCGGCCTTCCGCCCGATCGGCAGCGAGGAGCGCCTGTCCTTCGGCAGCGGCGGCGAGGCGGTCGCGCTGGTCGCCGACCCGCGCGGCGACGCGCGGCGCGGCGGCGTCAGCGCCGCGGGCGCGGTGCCGGGCAACCTCGCCGCCTTGATCGCGGGGTCGCTTTCGGCCAGCTACGGTGCGCAGACCAGCGGGCCGCACGCGCCTCCGCCGCCCGACGTCGCCCGACGTTTCGTCGCCGCCTGCCGCGAGCGCCCGTTCGCTCCGCCTGCCGTGCCGCCTGCCGCCCCCTCGGCAGGCGCCGCGCCGGCGGGCGCCTGCATGATGCAGGGCAGCGAGCGGCTGCGGGTGGCGCCGCTCCGCGCCGTCGGCACCGAGCCCTTCTGGGGCGCGCGCATCGAGGGGCGCTGCGTCACTTATTCGCACCCCGAGGACCAGGCCGGCACCCGCGTCTGGACCCGCTACGCGCCCGGCCCGGGCGGGGGCGGCACCTGGTCGGGCGCGCTCGGCGGCCGGCCCTTCGAGCTTCGGGCGCGCCCGCGGCCCGGCTGCTCCGACGGCATGTCCGACACAAGCTATCCGATCGCCGTCGACCTCCTCGTCGGCGGCGAGCGCCGCCACGGCTGCGCCGCCCCGCTCTGATCCTTACCGCTCTCCTTCCGACCCGCCCCGGCCCCTTCAGCCCGCGGTCGCGAAGTCCGGCACGCGCTGAACGTCCGGTATCGCCTTGCGGCGTGACAGCGGTCACGCGCTCCCGCCTCCTCCCGCCTTAAGCCGGAGCCGCCGACCTGGCGATGCGAAGGGGAAAGATCATGGCAAGTGCGAATCGGAACGAGGGACGGCGCGACGTTTTCGAGCTGCGGGACGACGAAGACTATCTGCGTGCCGCAGAGGATGAGGTCCATCTCTACCGGGGCCACGTCTGCCAGACCGAACGGCGCGGCCGCCTCCGGTCGGCGCTCGAGCTGGTTGTCGACGCGACCGACGGCTTCATCCCGCTTTGGCAGCGCGACATGACCCTGCGCTGGCGCTTCCAGGAGCGCGCTCTGCTCAGGCTGCGCAATCCGGAAGCGGCGAAAGAGCAGGTTCGCACCGCCTTCGAGGGGGCGCTGCGGGCATGGGACGACGCGGCCCCGGTCCGGTTCGCCGAGGCGGAGCATGGCTGGGACTTCGAGGTCGTGGTGCGCAACGCCAACCAGTGCGATCCCCTCGGGTGCACGCTCGCCAGGGCCTTCTTCCCCGGTGAGAGCCAGAACGATCTCGCCATCTTCCCGCTGCTCCTCGACGAGAGCGCCGAAGAGCAGGTCGAGACTTTGGCGCATGAGATCGGCCACATTTTCGGGCTCCGGCACTTCTTCGCCCTGACCGACGAGCGGTCCTGGCCGGCCGTGCTGTTCGGCGCGCATGAAGGCTACGACCGCTCGATCATGAATTATGGCGACGCATGCGTCCTCACCGACACCGACCGGAACGACCTTCGCCAGCTCTACGAGCTGGCCTGGTCGGGGCGGCTCACCAACATCAACCGAACGCCGATCCGGCTGATGCGAACCTTCAGCTCGCGAGGGCCCTGACCTCCGCCTCGCAGCGGACGGCCGCCCGGCGCGCTGCCCCCAGTCATTGCCGTGCCCCCTTGGGCGAAGGAGAGAGACATGCCTTGGACGATCGTGATCGGATTGGTCGCACTGCTGTTTTCCATCATCTGCTTCTACCTGTTCTTCGCGGAGGGGACGCGAAAGCCGGTGCCTGATCAGGTCGTCGACGAAGCGGCCGAAAGAGCGCAGGCCAGGAACCTCGATCCGGCCGCGATCGCGGCGTTTGCCAAGGCTCTCGCCGAAGCCTTTTCGAAGGTCGGGCCTGCCGCTCTGGCTCTGATCGGCGCAATCCTGTTTCTTCTCCTGGCGGGGGAAGCGCTCAGCGTCTTCCATCTCACCGAGGAGAAGGGATGCGCGGCGAAACAGGCCTGCGCTCCCAATGTCAGGGCCGGCAGCCGCGCGGGCGGCACCGGCACGGGCACGACCGGCGGCGAAGCCGGGAATCAGTCCGGCAACCTGCAGTAATCCGCTTTCGCGCCGCCCCGCTCCGATCTCGGGGGAGCGGGGCGGGCGGTACGTTGCGCTTCCAGGCCACGGCCAGAAAAAGCTTTCCGATGATATACCCGGTATGTTCTATCCTGCGGGATGGAGCAGCAAGCCGATTCGCCGCCGCCCGCATTCCAGCCGGTGCCCCTTCGCTACCGCCGCGACGGCTGGACGCGGGAGCGCCAGCGCGCCTTCATCGCCGCGCTCGCCGGCACGCGCTGCGTCCTCGCCGCCTGCCGCCTGGTCGGCATGTCGCCGGAGGCCGCCTACCAGCTCTCCCGCCGGCCGGACGCGGCCGGCTTCAGGGCCGCCTGGGACGCGTGCGTCTCCCCGCGTCCCGCCGATGCCGGAATGAGGGCGCCGGCCGAATCAGCTTCAGCCCCGCCCGCCGAGGTTCAGCGCCACCGCTTCCCGGACGAGCGCCTGCAGCGCCGCGCCGTCGGGCGTTTCGCCTTCCCTGATGTCGATCGCCCGCCGCGTGTTGCCGTCCAGGCTCGCATTGAACAGCCGCTCCGCGTCCGCGAGCGCGGCGCCCCGCGCGAAGGTCAGCTTCACCTTGTCGCGGTAGATCTCGCCGGTGCAGATCATGCCGCCATGCTCCCACACCGGCACCCCGGCCGGGTTGGAGGGCTTGCGCCATTTCACCGTCTCGACCGCGTCCGGGTCGGCCTCCCGGATCAGCGCCCGGATCCGCGCCAGCGCCTCGCCGCGCCAGTCGCCCAGCGCCGCGATCTTCGCATCGATCAGCGCGGAAGCGCTCTCGCCGCCCATCCTCGTCTCCTATATCTTCTCGCCCGGCAATCCGCTCGCCTGCCGCACCCAGTCGGCCAGCTGCGCCTCGTCCGGCCCGCCTTCATATATGTCGAGATAACGGACCTCCTCATGCCTCGATTGGCCGGGCGGCATCGGGCGCAGCGACCTGCCGCGGAAGAAGGTCAGCTTCACATATTTCGTGAAGACGTGGAAGCTGAGGAACCAGCCCTCCCGGTCCGGAGCGCCGTAGAAAGGGGAGTTCCATTTGACCGCCTTCCTGACCCCCGGGACGGCGCGCGCGATCAGCGCGTCGAGGCGGCGCCCGACGTCGCGCTTCCAGCCCGGCATCGCGGCGATATAGGCCTGGACCGGCGCGTCGCCTTCGCCCTTCGCGATCTGCGGATTGCCGCCCGAGAGGAGAATCGGCCTGTCGTCGGGCATTGCTCGCTCCACGATCGAAGGCCGACCATGGCGCCGTCTCTTCCTCGCTGCAATGACGCCATCCGGATTGCCCCGGACGCCCCCTTCGCCATCGGCGCCCCGCCAGCATTCCCCGCACATAATTGCGCCACAACCTCATGAGATGAGCCGCCATGCTCGGCACGCCCGCCGCCCCCACCCTGGAAACGGAGCGCCTCCTGTTGCGCGGCTGGCGGCCGGACGATTTCGCCCCCTATGCGGCGATGCTCGCCGATGCGGAGACGGCGCGCTTCATCACGCCGCAGGCCCGCGCCCTCACCGAGGCGGAGGCCTGGGATGCGACGCTCTGGCTGGTCGGCCACTGGCAAATGCTCGGCCACGGCATGTTCGTGGTCGAGGAGCGCGCCACCGGCGCCTTTCTCGGCCGGGTCGGGCCGCTGCGCCCGCCGCGCTGGCCCGGCTTCGAGATCGCCTGGTCGCTGGCTCGCGCCGCCCGCGGCAAAGGCTACGCCACCGAGGCCGCGCGCGCCGCGATCGGCTGGGCGTTCGACTCTTTCCCGCTCGACCGGATCATCTCCACCATCCACCCGCTCAACCGCGCCAGCCAACGCGTCGCCCAGCGGCTCGGCCAGCGCCGCACAAGCGAGCGGTTCGCGCCGTTCCGCGAGCCGTGCGACGTCTGGGAGGTGCGCCGGGAGGACTGGCCCGGCCGCGGCTGAGTCGGCGCCGGTGGGCGGCGCGAGGGACAGTTACTTTCACGCACGGCGCCGCAGGATCTGACCCGCCGCGCCTTAAAGTAACTGTCCCCTTCCGGCCTTCCCCTCCCTTCCATGGAGACGCGTGGCGCGCCCGGCCGCGTAAGCAAGCCTTAAAGCTTCGCCGCTACCACGGCGCCCGGCAGAACGGCCGGAACAACAGGACCTGGCGATGACCTATTCCTTTTCGGACTTTTCGGACGCGCTGAAGGCGGGCGCGCGCATTTCCGCCGAGGACGTGCTGGCTGTCCGGCGCGAAGTCTGGCCGGACGGCTCGATCTCGGAAGCCGAGGCCGAGGCCCTGTTCGAGATCAACCGGTTGGCCGGGTCCGCCGATCCGGCCTGGGCGGATTTCTTCCTCGAGGCGATCTGCGACCATCTCCTTAACTCCCGGCCGCCCCGAAACTATGTCGACGAGGCCGGCGCCGCCTGGCTGATCGGCCACGTCGATCGCGGCGACGACGCTGCCGACGCCGTCGAGCTGGAGCTGGTCGTCAGGCTGCTCGAACGGGCGCTGAACGCGCCGGCCGCGCTCAAGGCCTGGGCGCTGCGCCGGACCGAGGCCGCCGTGCTCGACGACGGCCGGGTCGGCGAGGACGAGGCGAAGATTCTGCGGCGCATCCTGTTCGCCGCCGGCGGCGACGGCGCGGCAACGGTCAGCCAGGACGAGGCCGAAACGCTGTGGCGGATCAAGGACGCGACCCTCGGCGCCGACAACGCGCCGGCCTGGAAGATTCTGTTCGTCCAGGGGGTCGGCAATCATCTGATGGCCTTCTCTTCCTATCGGCCGCTCGAGCGCGACGAGGCGCGGCGGCTCGACGCCTGGGCCGCCGACCATCGCAGCTCGGTGCTCGGCTTCATCGGCCGCATGCGGCCCGGCAGCAGCGTCGCCGAGGCGCTCCGCGCCGCCTTCCCGCGGGAGCAATCGGCGTCCGCGCATGAGGCCGCCGTCGACGCCGCCCGCGCGGTCACGCCGCAGGAAAAAGGCTGGCTCGACGGCCATGTCGAGGGGGACGGCCGCCGCGATCCTTATGAGGAGGCGCTGCTCGCCTTCGTCGCAGAGGAAAGCGCGCGGTCCTGATCCAGGCCCTTGAGGCGGCGGCGCGCGCCTGCGCATAAGGGCGCATGCCCCATCATCTCCTCCTCTACGAGCTTGCCCCGGACTATCTCGAGCGCCGCGGCGCCTTCCGCGACGCCCACCTCGCCCTCGCCTGGCAGGCGGCGGATGACGGCGCCCTGATCCTCGGCGGCGCGGTCGGCGATCCGGTCGAATCGGCTCTGCTCCTGTTCGCCGAAGCCGCGCCGGCACGCGCCTTCGCCGAGGCCGACCCCTATGTCCGCGAAGGCCTCGTCCGCTCCTGGCGGGTGGTGCCGTGGGCGACCGTCGTCGGCCCTGCCGCGGCCGATCCGGTCCGCCCCGCGGGCGCCGGCTAGGGCGGTTCCTTCAGCTCAGCAGCGACGCCAAGGCCCCGAAATTGTCCGCCGCCGCCTTGCGGCCGGCGGCGATCGCCGTCCTGATCCGGTCCGGATCGAATTCGAGCGTTTCGGAGAATTCGACGTCGGGCTCGATCACGTGGATCGGGACGAGATGATATTTGCTGATCTTGTCCTGCAACGGCTTCAGGATCGCGTCGGCGCCCGGCCCGCTGATCCCCGCCGCCGCGACGGCCGCCTTCTGGGCCTCGCGGGCCAGGAGCAAATCGTTGATCAGCCCGGCCACCTCGGTGTCGTTCGCCGAAACTTCCGCCTGCAGGATGTCGACCGCGCGCAGGCCGATCTTGATCAGGTTGGGGAAGGTGCGGACGGGTCCCGGCTGCGGCTTGGGCGAGGCCCGGACGATGAGGACCGCATCCGGGTCGAGCTCGAGCGCGGCGCTGAGCGGCGTCACGTTGCGCACCCCGCCGTCCACCCACTGCTGCTTGACCCCGCTCGCGTCGACCGTCTCGTACGGATCGAAGAAGAGCGGCATCGCGCAGCTCGCATAGACCCATTCGTGGATGCTCGGAGTCTGCTCGTTGATCGTCTTGAACTCGCCGGTGGCGAGATTGGCGACGCCGGCCAGCATCTTGATTCCGCTCGCCCTCAGCTTGGCCTCGTCGGTGACCCGCTCGATCAGCCGGCGCAGCGCCTTCGTATTGTAGATCGCGTCGGAGCCCAGGAAGCCGCCGGCGGCGCCGAGCAGCCTTTTCTTGTAGATGTCGGAATTGCCCTTGATCGCGAGCCATTCGGCGAGCAGGCGCGGCACCTCCTTCTGCGCGACGCCGAGCGCCTGCAGCGCCCCGGTCGACACGCCGACGACGGTGTCGACCTTGATTCCTCGATTGGTGATCAGCTCATCGAGCACGCCGACCTGGAAAGCGCCCTTCGCGCCGCCTCCGCTCAGCACCAGCGCCAGCCTGCCCGCCATGTCCGCCTCCTCCGATCGTCCGTCATTGCTAGCCGCCCCGGCGCGAGCCCGATGTGATCTTTGTCACAGCCCGGCCGCTGCGGTTCCGCGCCGGAAGGGGTTGCCGGGCGCAAGGAACTGCGGCAGCTTTGCTTCCGGGACGGGGGTGCGATGGAACAGGAAGAGGGGCGGGGCTGGGAGCCGGACGGCGGGGAAGCGGTGATCGAGGAGCCGCCCGGGGGCCATCCCGTTCTCGCAACCCTGATCGGAGGCGTGGTGCTGCTTTTCGTCGCAGCCGGCTCTTCGATGAGGCCGGATCCGGCCGAATTCGGGCCCAATGGCGGCGCCTATCTCGCCGGCCGGCTCGCCGGCGCCGCCCTCGCCGGCGCGCTCATCGTCTGGGGTATCGCCTATCTCGTCACGATCCGCCGCGCCTCGCGCGCCGCGAAGATCGGCTCGTTCGCGGCCCTCCTCTTCGTCTCGCTGCTCGCGACGGTGATCCGGCACGGCGGCCGCGTCGAGGCATTGCGCGAGGATGCGCGCACCACCGCCGTGCAGATGAAGGATGTGATCGCTCGCGGCGAGCAGCTCGAGGCGCCGCTGACCGCCGGCTCGGGCCCGATGTCCCAGATGCAGACGGCCGTGATCAACGCCGCCCTCGCCGACCAGCAGGCCTTCGACCGCGAGGCCCAGGCGACCGGAGTCTATCGGATCCTCGACCTGACCACGCTGCGGCGGGACGATCCGGCGCTGCGGGACTGCGGGCGGATCGACGGCCTCGCGGTCCGGGCCCGCAGCCAGTCGGGGCGCTACCCCTCCTATCTGGACGCGGCCCGCGCGGCGGCCGCGCCCCACATCCAGCGCGGCACGCTGAGCGGGGCCGAGCTGGACAGCTACATCGCCGGGGCCGAGCACAATGTCGGAAATTACCGGCGCCTCTGGTCGATGACGGCGGACTGGGCGTCCGAAGCGGGCGCGCTCTGCGACTTGCTCGGGACGCGGCGCTGGGTCCGGAACGGCGCCGAGATCGCCTTCGCATCGGACGCCGACGCCGCCGCGGCCAACGGCCATTTGAGCCGCATCAACGCCCTGGCTGCAGAGCAGCAGCGCCTCCAGGCCCAAGCGCGCGCCAACGCCCGGCGCACGCTCGACGAGCTGGCGCGCTAGCGGCGTCGCTGCGTCAGAACAGGGTCTCGCCGCGCTCGAGCATCGCGACGAACTGCGCGATGCGCCTGGCCCTGGTGTCGGGCCTCATGGCGTCGAGCACGCGATAGATGAGGCCGTAGCGGTTGGCGCCCCTCAAGGTCGCGAAAAAGGCCGCTGCCTTCGGGCTGGCGTCGAGCGCGGCCTGGAAATCGGGCGGGGGCTCGGCCCGGCTGTGCGGCGGATAGGCGTTGGCCCAGCGGCCGTCCGCCTTCGCCGCCTCGATATCGGCCCGCCCCGTCGCCCGCATCCGGCCCGCCGCGGTCAGCGCTTCGACGCGCTCGCAATTGATCAGCGACCATTTGCTGCGCGGCCGCCGCGGCGTGAAGCGGATCAGCCAGTTTGCCTCGTCATAGGGATTCATCTGGCCGTCGATCCAGCCGTGGCAGAGCGCCGCGTCGACCGCCTCCGCCTTCGAGACGCTGGCGATGCCGCTGCCCTTCTTCGCCAGCTTCAGCCACATTCCGGCGCTGCCTGGCGGCTGCTCGCCGAGCCAGGCGTCCAGCGCCGCCGCATCGGCAAAGGCGAGGATGGGCAGGCCCTTGCGCGCTTCCATGCCGCGCCGCTCCTAGTCCGCCCGCCGCGCCCGGACGATCCGCACCGGCGCCGCCAGCCACTGGCCGCGCATCGCGCCGCGGCCGGAATTGGCCAGGGTCGGCGCGGCGAGGATGCGCCGGACGACGTCCATCCCTTCGACCACCCGGCCGAAGGCGGCATATCCTTCCTCTTCGCCATGGGCGTCCATCGCGGGCATGGTCGAGGCGGTGATGAAGAAGTCGCCGATCGCGCCCGCGCCTCCTTCCGCATGCGCCATCGAGATCGTGCCCTCTCGGTGCCTGATCCCGGTCCGGCTGGTCGGCTCGTGGGCGATCGGCGGCAGCATCCGGCGATAGTCGCGCCGGATTCCGCCCTGGATGAAGCCGCGCCCCGCCGCGCCCGGCGTCTTCGCGGCCCGGTAGAAGGTGGTGCCGTCGAACCGCCCTTCCTCGGCGTAGCGGACGAAATTCTCGGTCGTGACCGGCGCGCGGCGGTGGTCGAGGGCCACTGTGATCGCGCCGGCCTCCGTCTCCAGCCGGACGCGCACGACGTCGGGGAGCGGCTCGGGCGCCGGCCTCGGCGCCGCTTTCGCCACGGCTGCATTGTCGGCCGCGACCGGCGCCGCATCTCCGCAACCGGCCAGGGCGGAAAGGAGGGCGATGGCGGCGAGCGGACGAATCATCGCACCTGTCTAACCCTTGGCGGCCCCGCCTCAAGCCTCGGCCTTGCGCCAGCCCAGGACGCACAGGGCGAACATGACGGCATTGCCGACGGCGTCGAGCAGCCCCACGGCCGTGAAGACGGGATCGACGAAGGTGAACCACCAATCGAAGGCGAAGAAGGGCAGCAGAGCGAGGCCGTAAGCAAGGAAAGTGGCCCGCGTGAACCGGCTGAAGGCCGCGAACAGCCCCGCGATCATCGCCTGCGCGCCGAAGCAGGCGACCGCGAAGGGCAGGATCGGCGTGCCGACCCGGTATTGCGGCAGGAAAGCGAGGTCGATCACGCTGCGCGGCGCGAGCAGCGCCCAGCCGCCGAGGACGAAGAAAACGGCGGCGATCGCCCACTGGATCCGGCGCACGGTCATGCCCGTCCTCCCCGGCCAGCTCTCGCACCCTTCGCGGCGGAAACCAAATCTTGGTGTGTGTCGGCTATCGGTTCCGGCGATGGAGAGCCTGTCGACGATCGCCCGCGTGCGGCATCACGAAGCGGCGCGGATCGCGCGCTGGTTCCGCGAGACCGACTACGGCCTCGTCTATTTCGACCGCCGGGGCCGCGCCTTCCCGGTCAGCGAGCGCGAGCGCGAGCGCTGGGAAGCGCGGGCGCTGAAGCAGGTCGAGAAGCATCTCCTCCGCCTGAACCGCCTGCCGATCGAGACCTTCGGCATCGCCTTCCTCCTGCTGACGGCCGCCGGCATTGCGGCCGGCCTGGTCGGCGACAGCCTCGGGCCGGTGGCGAAGCTGTGGCCGGCGTCGGCGCTGCCCGCCCTGCTCTGGCCGCTGCTCGGCGCCTGGCAGTTCCGCCGCCAGCGCGACGCGCTGCGCGCCGAGATCGAGGACCGGCTGATCCTGCGCGACCCCATCCCGCAGGCCGAGGCCGATGCGAAGCGCCGCTACAACATCTTCTTCGTCGGACAGGTCGCAATCGGCCTCGCCATCCTCGCCATCGCAGGCGTCGGGGCCGCTCGCGGCGACGAGCGGTTCGGGATCGTGCCGATGCTGGCCCTGGCCGCGGTCGGCTACCTCCTGATGTGGGCCGCCAGGAGGGTCGATTCGACCCACCGCCGCAAGCTCAGCTGAGGCGGGAGGCGTCGGGCTAGAGCTTGGCCTTCACTCGGCCCGCTTCCGCCGCGCGCCCGCTCTCGCTGCCTTCGAAGATTCGCTCCACCAATCTTGGAATGGCCGTCGCTGCAGCGACAATAAGACCGGTCGTCGCGCCCCAGCCGAACAGGGGCTGCGACAATAGGGTGGAGAGATTCCCCACGAGGGTCGCGAGGTCGAACGGGCCCGGCTCGAGCAGCTGCCGCAGCTGCGCGGCGGAGGTCACGACGGTTGCCGCAGCCGCCCAGGCGAGCGCCGTCGCCAGGAACTGGCGGGCCCGGGAGAAACCTGCCGCAATCGTCGCCGCGAGAACGTAACCGATGGCCGTCGCAGCGACCGCGCCGCTGCCAAAAGCAACCAGCGACATCAGCAGATCGACGCTCATCGGCGGTCTCCGCTCGCGGTCGGCCTCATCACTGCTTCCAGTCCCGAGCGACGCGCCACAGCCAGTAATAAAGCGGCACGATCACGACGGCGAGGAACGAGACGAGCAGCCCCGCGACATAGCTGGGCGCCAGCGCCTCGAGCGGGATGGCGGCGAACAGCGCGCTGGTCAGCCACGAACCGCAGAACCAGCTCGCCGGGATTGCGCTCATCTGCGCGATCACGGTCAGCACCTCGCCGGCGCCGAGGCGGGCGAGCGTCACCGTCCGCAGCAGCACGAGGAAGATCGCGCCGGAGACGATCCCCACCAGAAGCCCGATCGCGAAGCCCATACCCAACGCGCCGACCCCCTGCGTGACGCACCGATGGCGAAATCATAGTCCATTTCGCGAGTCGCCGCCACAGTCCCGAGGGCCGGCGCCGATCGAAAAGAAGGCGGCGCGGGCGACAGGGAAGACCCGCACGCCCGCGCCGCCGATGGTCCGCTCCTAGCGGTTCGAGGTGTAGACCCTCAGCACCGTGTTGGTGCGGGCGTCGATCTGGAAAATGCGCTCGCCGTCCGAACGGTAGACGATGCCGTTGCCGTCGCGGAACTGGCCGCGCAGCTCGTAGGGCACGGCGCCGAGATTGCCCGGCGCGCGCTGGCCGACGCCGGCGCAGCCGGTGCTGCCGCCGCCCAGGATGCCGTTGATCACGTTGCCGATGCGGTTGCCGCTCCGATTGTCGCAACCCTGGACTTCCTCATAGACGCCGCCGCGGCCGTTATATCCGTTATTGCCGCCATAGCCGTTATTGTAGTCGTCATAATCGTTGTCGGCCCAGCGGCCGTTGCCGCCGCCGTCGGCGACGCGGAACTGCTGACGGAGGGTCCGCAGCCGCTGCTGGAGGTCCATCCGCTCCTGCTGGCTGAGGCCGTTGGCGCTGTAGCGATATTGCAGCTGGCGCAGCTGGCGGACTTGCATGCGCAGGTTGCGGGCCTCGGTCCGGTCGATCGCGCCGGACTGGATGCCGGCCTGGAGCCGGGTCTCGAGCTGCGCGATGCGGCCGTCGAGATTGGCGCCGACGTTGGCGTTGACGTTCGCCTGGGTGCCCCAGGCATTGCCGGACTGAGCCGCGGCCGGGGCCGCGACGGCGATCGCCGAGGCGGCGGTCATTGCGATGAGAAGCTTCTGCATGGTCGATACTCCACTAGGCCCCGCCGCTTCCGCGCATCAACGCCCGGAGGCGCGCGCTTGTTGCAAGGCGGTTCCGGTGAGGGCACGGACCGGCGCGCGGGAACGTCCGTTCGTCGGGCGCCAAGCCCATGCACGGCAACGAAAAAACGCCCCGGCGGGGAGGCCGGGGCGCTTCTCGTCTTGGCGAAGGCCGCTGGATTAGCGGTTCAGCGCAAAGACCTGCATGACGAGGTTGGTCCGCGCGTCGATGCGGTAGACGTTGCGGCGGTCCGCCCGGTAATAGGCCCCGCTGCCGTCGCGATACTGGCTGCGAAGGTCGTAGGGCACCGCGCCGAGGTCGGCGGAGGCGCGCTGGCCGACGCGGAGCCCGTCGCTGCCGGTCAGCCGGTCGATCGCGTCGCCGAAGACGCCGCCGCGGCGGTCGCGGTCCTGATAGCCCTGGTCGGCGGAGTCGATGCGGCCGTCGCGGTTGAGGTCGCGGTCGTCATAGCCGTCGCGATTGGCGTCGACGCGGGCGCCGTTCTCGTAGCGGCCGTCGCGCCGGTCTTCCCAGCGCCCGTCGCGGCCTTCCTGGCCCGGAGGGACGCAGCCATTGTCGCGCTTGTCGAGGCCCGGCGGGCAATCGCGCCCGTCGCGGCCGTCGCGGCCGTCATTCTCGCTCCAGCGGTCGTCGTCGCGACCGTAGCCGCCGCCGTCGGCGACGCGGATCTGCTGGCGCAGGGTGCGGGTCCGCTGTTGAAGGTCGGTGCGCTCCTGGACGCTGAATCCGCCGATGCTGTACTGGCGCTCGAGGCGGGTGAGGGTGCGCAGCTGCGTGCGCAGCGACGCAGCCTCCTGGCGGCTGATCGTGCCCTGGCGGATGCCGGCGTCGATCCGCGCCGAAAGCTGGTCGGTGCCGGCGCCGGCCTGGATGCCGGTCGAGCCGCCGGGATATTGCGCCATCGCGGGCGCGCCGATCGCGACGGCCGAGACGGCCGCCATCGTCAAAAGAATCCTGTTCATGAATTACACTCCGTTGGGCCCCAACCCTTGAGCTCACCTCGCGCCCGGCGCGGTGAGGGGTTGCTGAACGAAGCGTGCACCTGAGGTTCATCGCCCGGCGCGACCCGCCCCGGCGTCCGTTCAGGAGCGACGGAGCGCGCTCAGCGCTTGGCGTCCGCGACCATGCCTTTGGTGGAGGGGTTGGACACGTTGTTCTTCTTGGGCTTTTCGGCCTTGGGCTTGCGGATTTCCCTGTTCGATTTCTTCTGGCCCTTCGCCATCGTCCCGATCCTTCTCGGCTGGATGCCGCGCGCGCATCCTACACGGTGCGGCGGCCGCATCAAACTGGGCTGGATCAGGACCGCGTCCCCGCGCTAGCTTCGGCGCTCCAAGCAGCAACGAGGTCCAGCCATGTCCACTTCGCCCTGGGGAATGCCGAGCAGCCACAGCCGCAGCTCCGCCGACGATATCGATTACGAGATCAAGGGTCAGGAGCTGCAGTTCGTCGAGGTCGAGCTCGATCCGGGCGAGAGCGCCGTCGCCGAGGCGGGCGCGATGGTCTGGAAGGACTCGACCGTCGAGATGACCACGGTGTTCGGCAGCGGCGCGGGCCAGGAGAGCGGCTTCATGGGCAAGCTGCTGTCCGCCGGCAAGCGCCTGGTCACCGGCGAATCGCTGTTCACCACCGTCTTCACCCATACCGGCTCCGGCAAGGCGCGGGTGGCGTTCGGCGCACCCGTCCCGGGCGCGATCCTGCCGATCCGTCTCTCCGAGGTCGGCGGCACCCTCATCTGCCAGAAGGACAGCTTCCTCGCCGCCGCCAAGGGCGTCTCGATCGGCATCCACTTCCAGCGCAAGGTGCTGACCGGGCTGTTCGGCGGCGAGGGCTTCATCATGCAGAAGCTGGAGGGCGACGGCTGGGTGTTCGTCCAGATGGGCGGGATGGTGATCGAGCGCGAGCTGAGAGCCGGCGAGCAGATCCATGTCGACACCGGCTGCATCGCCGCCTTCATGCCTTCGGTCGATTTCGACCTGATCGGCGCCGGCGGCGTCAAGAGCGCCCTGTTCGGCGGCGAGGGCCTGTTCTTCGCCCGCCTGACCGGCCCGGGCAAGGTCTGGATCCAGTCGTTGCCCTTCTCCCGTCTCGCCGGGCGCATGCTGCAGGCGGCGATGCCGGCGGGCGGCGGCAATCGCGGCGAGGGCTCGCTGCTCGGCCCGCTGGGCGAGCTCATCCAGGGGAACTGACATGCGGAAAGCCGCGAGCGCATCCTGCGCCGCCCTCCTGCTCCTCACCGCCGCCTGCGGCAGGGACGAGAACGCTCCGGCAAACAAGGCCGCAGCGGCAGAGCCGGCCGCAAAGGGGGTGGCGGAGCCAGCGGCCAACGCCGCTGTGCCCGCCGACGCCGCTGCGCCCGCCGCGACGCCCAGCTTCGCCCTGGCGGGCCGGGGCCTCGGGCCGGGCCTCGCCTTCGGAACGACGCGCGACGAGGCGGTGGCGGCGGCGACGGCGGCTTTCGGAGCCCCGACGCGTAGCGAGCATAATGACGAATGCGGCGAGGGTCCGATGGACTTCGTCAGCTTCCGCGGACTGCAGCTCGGCTTTCAGGACGGGCGCCTCGCGGGCTGGTCGCTGAGCGAAGCGCAGCCGGTGCTGCGCACCGCGCGCGGCGTCGGTATCGGCAGCCCGCGCAGCGCGCTCGGCGCTGCCGAGATCGACGAGGAATCGAGCCTCGGCCCCGAGTTCGAGATCGACGGCGTCGGCGGCATCCTCGATCGGTCCGGGGCCCGGGTCGAGGCGCTGTGGGCCGGCCTGCCGTGCCAGTTCCGCTAGCCCGGCGCGCCGCCGCGGCGGCGGCCGCCTTGCTGCTCGCCGGCTGCGGCAGCGGCGAAGGGAACCGCGCCGTCGCGGATTCGCCGCCGAGCGCTCCGCCCATGGCTGCCAACGGAACGGGTGAGGCACGCTCCAATACCGCTGCGTCGGCTCCGGCGCCGCGCACCGGCCCCTGGTCCGCCAGCGGCTATGCCTTCAACGGCACGGAGCCCTTCTGGGGCGGCTCGCTCACCGGCACCACGGTCCGTTACATGGTCCCGGAGGACCAGTTCGGCGACGTCGTCGAGACCGAAGCCGCTTACGCCGCGGATAGCGAGACCTATAGCGGCCGCTACCGGGGTCGCCCGTTCGTCCTCAGTCTCGTCCGCGGCCCCTGCTCGGATGGGATGTCCGACCGCAGCTATGCCTATGCCGCGACGCTTCAGGTCGTCGGCGAGACCCGCCGCGGCTGCGCCGACCCGCAATGATCCGGATCGCGACCGAGGCGCTGATCCCCCATCCGCGCGAGCACGTGTGGGCCGTGCTGACCGATTTCGCCCGCTATCCCGAGTGGAACCCGCTGGTCCTCGAGGCCGAGGGGCCGCTGACGACGGGTGCGCGCCTCCGCCTGTTGATCGCGCGGCCGGACGGGTCCGGCAAGCGCGATCGCCTGTCGGCGCGGATCGTCGAGCTGGAGGCGCCGTCGCGCCTCGCGTGGCGCGGCAGCATTCCCCTGATCTTCACCGGCCGCCACTGGTTCGCGCTCGACGACGCGCCCGGCGGCACCCGCCTGCGCCACGGAGAGGAGATGAGCGGCCTGATCCCGCTGATCGGCGGCGCGCGCATGGCGGCGAGCTACCGCCCCGGCTACGAGCGCTTCAACGCCGCGCTCGCCGCCCGCGTCTCTACGATCGAGGGCTGACGGCGCGCACCGCTGGACATAAGCGGTTTCAGAACATAAGTCGAACGCATGCCTGCGCTCGATCTCCGCGAAAAGCTCGCCATCCTGGCCGACGCCGCCAAATACGACGCCTCCTGCGCCTCCTCGGGCTCGGCGAAGCGGGACAGCCGGGGCGGCAAGGGGATGGGCTCGACCGAGGGCATGGGCATCTGCCATGCCTACGCGCCGGACGGCCGCTGCATCTCGCTCCTGAAGATCCTGCTGACCAACAGCTGCATCTTCGATTGCCATTATTGCATCAACCGGAAGAGCTCGAACGTCCGCCGTGCCCGCTTCACGCCGGCCGAGGTGGTCCGGCTGACCCTCGATTTCTACAGGCGCAACTATATCGAGGGACTGTTCCTTTCCTCGGGCATCATCCGCTCGCCGGATTACACGATGGAACGGATCGTCGAGGTCGCCCGGTCGCTGCGCGAGGACCATGATTTCCGCGGCTACATCCATCTGAAGACCATCCCCGACGCCGATCCCGAGCTGGTCCGCCTCGCCGGCGTCCATGCCGATCGGGTCTCGATCAATATCGAGCTGCCGACCGCGCGCGGGCTCCGGACGCTGGCGCCGGAAAAGGACGGCGGGCGGATCGAAGCTGCGATGAAGGAGATGCGGACGGCGATCGAGGACGGGGCCGAGGCGAAGCAGCGCTACCGTTCCGCCCCCGCCTTCGCCCCGGCCGGCCAGTCGACGCAGATGATCGTCGGCGCGGACAGCGCCTCGGACGGCGAGATCATCGGCCGGGCAAGCGCGCTCTACGACCGCTTCCGGCTCCGCCGCGTCTATTATTCCGCTTTCTCGCCGATCCCGGACGGGTCGGCGGTGCTCCCGCTGAAGCGCCCGCCGCTGATGCGCGAGCACCGCCTCTACCCGTCCGACTGGCTGATGCGCTTCTCCGGCTCCGCGCCCGCGGAGGCCGCCCCCGCCGCGGGCGCCGACGGCATGCTGCCGCTCGACGTCGATCCCAAGCTGGCATGGGCTCTGAAGCATCGCGAGAGCTTTCCGGTCGACGTCAACCGGGCGCCGCGCGAGCTGATGCTCCGTGTCCCGGGCCTCGGCGTGACGGCCGTCGACCGTCTGCTCGCCTCCCGCCGTCATCGCCGGCTGCGTCTCGAGGATGTCGCCCGCCTCACCGTCTCGATCGCCAAGGTGCGGCCGTTCATCGAGGCGGAAGGCTGGCGCCCGACCCTGCTTACCGACCGCGCCGATCTTGCCGCGCGGCTCAAGCCGAGGGAAAAGCAGCTCGAGCTGTTCGGGAGCTAGGGCATGCGGGTCGTCCGCCTCTCGGCCGAAGACGATTTCGAGGGCTGGCGCGACGCAGCGCGGGCGCTGGCGAGCGCCGCCGTCGCCGCGGAGGAAGTGAGCTGGCAGGTCGGAGCGGCGCCCGATCTCTTCGGCACCGACGCTGCGCCGCTTGGCCCGGCGGCGCCTTTCCCCGTCCCACGCGCTTTCGTCGATCTCGCCGGGAGCGCGGTCTGCCATTCCGATCCCGAGCGTTTCGCCTTGCTCTATGCGTTGCTGCTCCGCCTCCGCGCGAACCCGAAGGCGCTCGACGACGCCGCCGACCCGCTGGTCCGCCGGATCGAGGCGATGGCCAAGGCCGTGCGGCGCGACGTCCACAAGATGCACGCCTTCGTCCGCTTCCGCGAAGTCCGCAGCGATGATGGCGCGCGCTTCGTCGCCTGGTTCGAGCCGGAGCATCACATCGTCCGCGCCGCCGCGCCCTTCTTCGCGCGGCGCTTCGCGAACATGGACTGGTCGATCCTGACCCCGGAGCTGTCCGCCCATCACGACGCCGGGGAGCTCAGCTACGGTCCCGGCGCCGCGCGGGCGGAAGCTCCCGGGGACGATCCCGTGGAGGCGATCTGGAAGACCTATTATGCCTCCATCTTCAATCCGGCGCGGCTCAAGATCGGCGCGATGACGAAGGAGATGCCGCGCAAATATTGGAAAAACATGCCGGAGACGGCGTTGGTGGGCGATCTCGTGGCGGGAGCGCAGGCGCGGGAGGCGCATATGGTGGACAAGTCGCGAAAGGAGATAGGCGGCAATGTCGGGCCGGCCTGGCAGGCGCTGCGCGACGAGGCCAAAGGCTGCACCCGCTGCCACCTCTACAAATGCGCTACCCAGACCGTGTTCGGCGAGGGGCCGCTCGATGCGAAGATCCTGTTCGTCGGCGAGCAGCCGGGCGACCAGGAGGACCTCGCCGGGCGGCCGTTCGTCGGCCCCGCCGGCCAGCTCTTCGACCGGGCTCTGGGCGAAGCGGGCGTCGATCGCTCGGCCGCCTACGTCACCAACGCCGTCAAGCATTTCAAGTTCGAGCAGCGCGGCAAGCGCCGCATCCACTCCAAGCCCGACGGCGGCGAGATCGACGCCTGCCGCTGGTGGCTCGATCAGGAGCGCCTGCTGCTCCGCCCGCCAATCACCGTGGCGCTCGGCGCCACCGCCGCCCGCTCGATCTTCGGCAAAGCGGTGACGATCACCGCCATGCGCGGCCGCGCCCATGTTTTGCCCGAGGGCGGC
>JAXDPC010000126.1:0-7239 GCA_034668525.1 Sphingomonadales bacterium | reverse complement strand
GGGAAGCTGTTGCCGCCGCCGAACCAGACGTCGCCTCCCGACAGCGCCTCGAGCGGCCGCACCCGCCCGAACCGGGACGCGGACAGCTCGGCGGCGCCGTAGCAGAGGAGCTGGACCAGCCCGATATAGAGGAGGCCGAAACCGGTCGCTCGCGTCGCCGCCAGAGCGAGGAGGAGCAGGCCCGCGATGAGCAGGACCGATCCGGCGAGATAGTCCCAGGTCTCGAGCGCCGTGCCGGCGCCGAGCCACGCGACCCCCTGGTCCCAGAGCGATCCGGCGGGCTGCCGGACCGCGCCGGCGACGATCGCATCGACGCCTGCCAGCCCCGCAGCCGTCACCAGCGCGAAGAACAAGGCGATCGTCCACAATGCCGTGACTGCGCGCCGGTCCCCGCCCATGCGCCCACCATGCGCCGGGCGCGCGCAGGCCGCAAGCGCTTCAGATCGCGCGGCCGATCACTTCCTTCATGATCTCGTTGGTGCCCCCAAAGATGCGGGTGACGCGCGCGTCGCGCCAGAGGCGGGCGATCAGATATTCGTTCATGTAGCCGGCGCCGCCGTGGAGCTGCAGCGAGGCGTCGCACGCCTCCCACTGCAGCTCGGTGTGCCAGAGCTTGGCTGCCGAGGCCTCCGCGGCGGTGAGCGCGCCCTCGATGTGCCGGTGCAGCGCCCAATCGAGATGCGCCCATCCGACTTGGAGCTTCGCGGCGAGGTCGGCGAGCGTGAAGCGGGTGTTCTGGAAGTCGAACACGGTCTTCCCGAACGCCTTGCGCTCCTTGGTGAACTTCACCGCCTCGTCGAATGCCCGCTGCGCGCCGGCCTGGGCGGCGCAGGCGATCGACAGCCGCTCCTGCGGCAGCTGGTTCATCAGATAGGCGAAGCCCTGCCCTTCGGCGCCGAGGCAGTTGGTGATCGGCACCCGCACGTCCTCGAAGAACAGCTCGGACGTGTCCTGCGAATGGAAGCCGATCTTGTCGAGGTTGCGGCCCTTCGCATAGCCCTCGCGGTCCGCCTCGACCAGGATCAACGAGACCCCCCTGGCGCCCGCCGACGGATCGGTTTTCGCAACCACGATGACCAGGTCGGCATGCTGGCCGTTGGTGATGTAGGTCTTGGAGCCGTTCAGGACATAATGGTTGCCGCCTCGCTTCGCGGTGGTGCGGATGCCCTGGAGGTCGGAGCCCGCCCCCGGCTCGGTCATCGCGATCGCGGTCGCGGTCTCGCCGGAGACCATGCGGGGAAGCCAGTGGGCCTTCTGCTCCTCCGAGCCGTAAGCGACGATGTAATCGGCGACGATATCGGAATGGAGGGTGATGCCCGCGGTCGAGCCGACATAGGCCAATTCCTCGTCGATCACCGCGTTGAAGCCGAAATCGAGGCCGGGGCCGCCATATTGCTCGGGCACGGTCGGGCAGAGCAGACCGGCCTCGCCGGCCTTGTTCCAGAAGCCGCGGTCGATGATCCCTTCCTCCTCCCAGCGGTCGAGATGGGGGACGAGCTCGCGCTCGAGGAAGCGGCGGACGCTGTCGCGGAACTGCCCGTGCTCGGGCGTGAAGGCGGTGCGGCGGCTGGTGTCGAGCATTCAGGGGTCCTCGAAACGGGGGGCGGGAGCGGGTTCGGGATAGCCTCGGATGTCGGCGAAGGTGCCGCGGAACGCGAGATGCGGGTGGGCGGGGGCTTCGGCCATATTCATCACGGGTGCGTAACAGGAATCGGTCCCGGAAAGGAGCGCGTCCCAATGCGCGCGCGGCTCGGTGAGGAAGCGCGCGCGCAGCTCCTCGCGCAGGGCACGGTCGTGCTGGGACGCGCTCAGGCCGAGCTTCTCCTTCAGCACCGCGAAGAATTGCGGCTCGAGCGCGCCGACCGCGACCCATTTGCCGTCGCCGCATTGGTAGACGTCGTAATAAGGCGCGCCGGTGTCGAGCAGGTTGGCGCCGCGCTCGTCCTTCCACATCCCCGCCGCCTTCAGCGACCATGTCAAAGCCGAGATCAAGGCGGCGCCGTCGACCATCGCGCAGTCGATCACCTGCCCCTTGCCCGTCTGCCGCGCCGACAGGATCCCCGCACACATGCCGAAGGCGAGCAGCATCCCGCCGCCGCCGAAATCGCCGACCGCGTTGACCGGCGGCACCGGCCCCTCCCCGGCCCGCCCGTAGGTCGAGAGCGCGCCGGCGAGCGCGATGTAATTGATGTCGTGCCCCGCCGCCTGGGCCAGCGGCCCCGCCTGCCCCCAGCCGGTCATCCGCCCGTAGACCAGCCTGCGGTTGTCGGCGCACAGCGTCTCCGGCCCCAGCCCGAGCCGCTCCATCACGCCGGGACGGAAGCCCTCGATCAGCCCGTCGCAGTCTCGCGCGATCTCCCGCACCCGCGCCGCGCCCTGCGCCGACTTGAGGTCGAGCCGCACGACCGAAGCGCGGTTGCGGGCGAGGATGTCATATTCCGGCGGGATCACCGGCGGCTGATCCTCGCGTTCCACCCGGATCACCGCCGCGCCGTGATCGGCGAGCATCATCCCGGCGAACGGCGCCGGACCGATCCCGGCCAGCTCGACGATCCTGATTCCGGAGAGCACGCCGCCCATGGCCGACCGTGTAGCCGGGCGCGGGGGCGGGGAACAGCCGGCGCAAGTGGAATCAGGGGCGGAAGGTTCGGCAGACCTCGTCCACATGGCACTGGGGCAGCTTCACTAGGCCCCCGTGGTAACTCGCCCGCCCTCAAAGCATAGCGGCACGTCGAGCAGCGCTCGGAACTCTTTGTATCCAACGCGACCGCGGCGATAGCCGTGAAGAAAAAGATGCGACTTACCATCCGGTGCCCGCGCCACGGAGGGGTGACCGAGACCCCACCAGTCGTGAGTAGAGCGGAGCAGCGGCTTCTCCTGCTTGACGAAGGGGCCCAGGGGCGACGGCGAAACGCCCACTCCTATACCATAATTCGCGTTGGTGAAGTCATTGCCAGCATAGAAGATGAAACAGAGATCGCCTTCGCGCCAAACCCACGGCCCCTCCACCAGATGCGCTTCCCATGGCTCATCGTTTTCCAGAACGATCGCGGGGGTGCCGCGCACTGAAAGCGTCTCTGGATCGAGCGCCTGTCCGTAGATGATGGTGCGCATTGCCTCGATAATGTCCTCGACCTGCCGCTCCAGCGCCGGCTCTCCCCGAAGCATCTCCAAGCGCGCGCGAAATCCGGCGAAATCCTCCACCACAGCCTCGATCAGCGTCTGCAGCACGAGGAAACGCTCCATTGCCGAGAGCCCCTCGGCCCATTTCGACAGCGTCGCCGCGAAGGCCGCCGTACGCAAACTCGCCTCGGAGTCGAACAGGCGCTCCATCAGGTCCGGACGCTTCCTGAGCAGCCGAGCCAGCATCCCCGGCCACCTGTCGTTGCTGTCCCGCTTCCAATAGACGGTGGCGTCGCCATTCGGCTCGACATGGATGTGAGGATCGATGACGCCGCCCCGCTTGAGCGGCTGCGGCTGCGGAACGAACCCGTCGCCTGGGGATTCGGCGACCGCTAGTCCGATCGCGAGAGCCCCCTTCGGATCGCGCGCGGCAAAGCAGAGGACGAAGCGATCTCCGACGCGGTGGATCTCGGGCGCCCAGAATTCGGCTCCGTCCCCGTCGCGGGCGGCCCAAGGCGGGTTCTTACCGGGCGGGAAGGCAAACTGATCGACCGTCCAGTGCTCGAGGTCAGACGACTTCAGGATCGGTACGCTGTGCGGCGCGTCATTCGAAGTGACGGCGAGATAGTAGATGGCGGCATTGGGCGGCGTTCCCGCGACCCTCACCATCGCCGGGTCGCCATATCCGTAGAGTATCTCGGGCACCAGACTCTCGCTGAGAAGCACACGAAGGCCGGGAGGCGCCGCATCGACTCTGGGCGGAAGATGGCTGAGCGGCACGCGCATCTGGAAGTCGTGAGCGAGCGCCTCGAACACACGCACATACTCAGCATGGCTCCCCCCACGGACCCGGTACTCGCGGACAAGACGCGGCCCGGCTGCCGCGGAGACGTCCACACGGAACGTCCGCTCTTGCTTGTCGGATCGGACGTCGATGGCGAGCGGCGCGCCTCCGAGAGTTCCCGACAGCTTCATACGCTCCTCGCTTCCGATTGCAGACGCGATCTCCACGCCCACGCCTGCCTTGAGGCACTACGCAAGCGCGCGCTCGATGAGGACATGCCTATCGGAGTCGCGACCCAATTTGGAGTGTGTCTCATATCGTTCACGCAATAGCTGCCTCAGTTGAGTCTCGAGGAACCTGGCTTGTCGCTCGTGATGCGGCGGCGAAATAAGCTTCAGGCGGTTCGTTTCACTGAACCATTTCGAGAGAAGCTGCACGGCCACCAGCGGGGTCTCGGTATCCGGCTGGGCTGAGATTCTCGTGTACAGGAGCCGCGCCAGTCCCAGCATGCAGTCGACCTCGAGCTGTGGCCTCGGTTCAATCTTCAGCCGTGCGAGACTCTCGCGGAAACAACCAAGCGCAACTTCGAAATTTTCGGATTCCAGCTCCACCTCGCCAAGAAACTTCAAGGACTCGGCCACGCCCCAATGGTTTCCTCGATTGAGATAGAGGCTAAGCGCCTCCTCATGGGACTTGCGCGCTTTCTGCAGATCGCGCGGCTCATCGGCGACTTCCTGCGCATCGACCATCCCGAGGTTGTTGAGAGCCAGCGGATGCCCCCAATCGTCGCCAAGTCGCTGCCAAATCGCCACGCTCTGCGCGAGACATTCGCTAGCGGCACGCCATTTGCCACTCCGCACGAGCACGTAGCCGTGATCATTGAGTGCGAGCGCGCGACCCCATTCATCCTTCGCATCCACAAATAGCCGGCATGCCCTTGCAACGTATTTCAGTCCCAGCTTCAGATCAGGCGTCACCCGGCCGAGGACCGTGAGCGCATAGCCGCGCAGACGCTTTCCCGCCATATCGTCAGGACCCCGTTCGAGCCGTTCTACCGCCTCCTTCAACCTTGTCTCGGCATCGGAATATTCACCCTCCATGAAGGCCAGAGCACCGTCGGCATAGAGCGCCTTCGCTCGCGCCGGGGTTGCCCGATCCCAAACCTCGGCCTCGAGAACCGACGCGAACTGCCGGCGCCCCCTTCCGAAGTCGCCGTTCAGAATCCAGAACCATCCGAGGGCGCCGGCGAGACCCAAACCCGAGTCCACATTTCTCGGAGACTTGGCGCACCATTCGAGCGCGGCGCTGAAGTTGGCCACTTCCGGTTCGAGCAGCGCCATGCTCCCCCCGCGGGACGGACTCTTCAGGACATCTTCGTGCCTGGCCGCGAGCTCCGCAAAGTATCTTGCGTGCAGCTCTCGCGCAGTCTCGGCCTCTCCAAGAAGCTCGAGCCGTTCGAGGGCGGCGCCGCGCGCGTCGTCGGTCAGCCGGTACCTGTGCGGCTTGGCGTCATCTTGCAGCACTACGCCCGACTTGATCAGTTCGCGAAGGTAAATGTCTGTGACGAGGGTCGAGAATTCCGAAGCCACCGCCCTGCAGGCGAGGAAGGAGAAACCGCCCTCGAAAACGCCGAGGCGACTGAAGAATGCGTCTCGCCTGTCTCTGTCCGGCAGGACGCCGAAATATTCAGGACGCTGCGGCGCCCTGAACCAGATGAGACTCGGCGTTTGCCTAACGCGCTCGCTCTCGAGCACTCGAAAGCGACGTTGGAGGCCGGAAAATACGACTTCGAAATCAGGCGGCCATCCGGTCTCCCCCAAGACCTTCATCAGCTCGCGGGTGAAGAGCCCCGTCTGCTCGATGTTGATGTTGCGAGCATATTCACCGGCCGACGCCGCGGAGAAGACGTAGGCATCGCGCAGGTTGCCGCTCGGGGAAGGAAAGTCGTGCCGCGGCATCCCGCGATAAGCCTGCGCGACGTGATTCGCGCATGCATCGACGAACACGACGAGCCGGCCGATGTGCGGGTAACGCCTCTTCGATCTCAGGCTGGCGACAAGACTTGTGAGGTTTACGTTCCTTTCGGTATCCTTGCGCGCATCCGAGGTGAATAGATGGTGCCTCTGCTCCCGATCGGCGACCACTCCATGTCCGGACCAGTAGATGACGAGCGTGTCGCACGGCTCATTCATCAGATCATCGTAGAAGTAGCGGGTGAGCGCTGCCTCCGTCGGCTCTTCCCAGGTAGCGCAGACAGCGGGAATTCGATCGAGGACAGTTTTCTTGTCAGCTCTATCGAGGGCGGAGAGATAACAGCGAATGCTCGCCGGAGGTACGCCATGGTCCACCAAGAAGCTCGCAAACCGGACGGCATCGTTGGCGGGTCCGTTGAGATCCCACGATCTGCCGGCGGCATAACTCTCCACGCCGACCACAACAGCGCGCGTTTGCGAGGGATCGAAGGCTCCGCTCGGCTCAGCCATGGCTGCGCACAAACGCGGCGATCGCCTCCCAGACGTCGGGGTTACTCCAGTAGGCACTGTGCGATTCTGGAAAGGGCTGACGACCGTCGACCCTGCGGTCGGTGACCGTTGCGCTCCCGAAGACGGGTTCAGCACGATAAGAGAGAAAATCGCTCGGATCGTAGATATTGAGCCACGGGTATGTGAAATGGTCCGGGAGCCGCGCCGCTGCACCCGTGCGCCGGCCCGCGTCGTCGCGCGGAAGCGACAGGCTGCCAAGGGCATCGAGCTCGTGGAGAAACGCCACCTGCGAGCCGACCGTTATCAATCCTCCGACATCGGCTAGGGGCGCCTCGACCAACATTTCGAAACCCGCTATGCCGCCAAGGCTGTGCGCAAGCAGAAAGGTCTTCCCGCCGCGTTCGGAGGCGCGGCGAGCTACTGTGCGCCGGATGAAGTTGCGGATCGGGCCGGGCCGGGCCTGATAGGCGAGGACATCGGCGCCGACGGGCGCCCCGATCTCGGAAAAACGGCTGCGTCGGCCCCTAAACCAGGCGGTGGCCGCCCGCGCGACGAGGCGTTTGCCTCTCAGGGCTGCGGGGCCGAACATCCCTGCTTCGAGCCCGCCGAGAGCCCCGACAATCAGATCTACGATCTCGTCCCGAACTCGGCCGTGAAAAAGCACGACGCCCTCATCGAGCTCTTGGCATTCCCAGCATATTCGGAGCGCGCGCGCCACCAGCGCCCGGGCAAGCGCGCGCCTATAGCTGCCAAAGGGAGGCTGCGCGGCCTCCAATGCAGCCGCTACGGCTTGCGACTGCGAAAGTTGCACGAAGGCATCGTCGAAATGATCGAGCAGCCTTGCCCTAG
>JAXDPC010000125.1:0-5813 GCA_034668525.1 Sphingomonadales bacterium | reverse complement strand
CCTTCGAGGATTTCCTCGAGACGGTGGAGAGTGAGGTTGATCCGATGGTCGGTGACGCGGCCCTGGGGGAAATTGTAGGTGCGGATGCGCTCCGAGCGGTCGCCGGAGCCGACCATCGACTTGCGCGCGCCGGCGCGTTCCGAGGCGAGCCGCTCCCGCTCCGCTTCGTAGAGGCGGGTCCTCAGCACCTTGAGCGCCTTGGCCTTGTTCTTGTGCTGCGATTTCTCGTCCTGCTGGATGACGACGAGGCCGGTGGGAAGGTGGGTGATGCGGACCGCGCTGTCGGTGGTGTTGACCGACTGGCCGCCCGGGCCGGACGAGCGGTAGACGTCGATCCGCAGGTCCCTCGCCTCGTCGATCTGGACGTCGACATCCTCCGCTTCCGGAAGCACCGCGACCGTCGCCGCCGAGGTGTGGATGCGCCCGCCGCTCTCGGTCACCGGCACGCGCTGGACCCGGTGCACTCCGCTCTCGAACTTCAGCCTGGCGAACACGCCCTGGCCGCTGACGCTCGCCACCACCTCCTTGAAGCCGCCGATCTCGGCGGCGCTGGCGGAGATGATCTCGACCCGCCAGCCCTGCGTCTCGGCGTAGCGCTGGTACATGCGCAGCAGGTCGCCGGCGAACAAAGCCGCCTCGTCGCCCCCGGTGCCGGCCCGGATCTCGAGCATCGCCGAGCGCTCGTCGGCGGCGTCGCGCGGCAGCAGCTTCAGCGCCAGCGCGCGCTCCGCCTCGCCCAGCCGCCGTTCGACCTCGCGTATCTCCTCCTCGGCCATCGCCCGCATCTCGGGATCGGAGCGCATCTCCTCGAGCGCCCTGCGCTCGTCGCGCAGGCACCGCAGCTCCGCCGCCGCCGCCGCCACCGGCTCGACCTCGGCATATTCCTTGGAGAGACGGACGAAAGCGTCGGGCGCGAGATCGGCGGCGTTCATCGCGTCCTGCAGCTCGTCCCGCCGCGCCTCGATCTGCGCGATGCGATCCGCGGAGATGGAGGTCATGGCCGCGCGAGCGCCTCGGCGAGGCCGGCGAGCGGGACTTGGCGCTGCTCGCCGCTGACGAGGTCCTTCACCGCAGCCTCCCCCCGCGCGAGCTCGTCGTCGCCGAGGATCACCGCGAAGCGGGCGCCGGAGGCGGACGCCTTTTGCATGCGCCTCTTCATATTGCCCCGATAGGCCATGTCGCAGGTGATGCCGGCGCCGCGGAGGCGCACGGCCAGCCCCATCGCCTCCCGTTCGGCCTGTTCGCCGATGGGGACGAGCGCCGCGTCCACGCCTATGGCCGCCGGCCGCTCGATCAGCATCCCGAGCCGCTCGATGCCCGCGGCCCAGCCGACCGCCGGCGTCGGCGGCCCCCCCAGGCTCTCGATCAGCCCGTCATAGCGGCCGCCGGCGATCACCGCGCTTTGCGCGCCGAGGTCCTCGGTGACGAACTCGAAGGCGGTGTGGCGGTAATAATCGAGACCCCGCACCAGCCGCGGGTCGCGGGTCCAGGCGATGCCGGCGGCGTCGAGGCCCGCGGTGACCTTCGCGAAATAGTCCGCCGCCTCCGGCGTGAGAAAGTCGTCGACCGCCGGCGCGGAGTCCACGATCGGCCAGTCCTGATGCTCCTTGGAGTCGAGGATCCGGAGCGGGTTCTTCTCGAGGCGGGCGCGGCTCTCCTCGGAGAGGCGGCTGCTCTGGCCGCGGAAATGCTCGACCAGCGCCGCCCGCCAGGCGTCGCGCGTAGCCGGATCGCCCAGCGTGTTGAGCTTGAGCTCGACGCGCCCCGTTATGCCGAGCTCGGCCAGCAGCTGCGCGCCCATCGCGATGATCTCGACGTCGGCGGCGGGCTCAGCCGCGCCGATGATCTCGGCGTCGAGCTGGTGGAACTGGCGGTAGCGGCCCTTCTGCGGCCGTTCGTAGCGGAAGGCCGGGCCGTGGGTGGCGATCTTGAGCGGCGCGAGCTGCTGCCAGCCCTCCGAGAGAAAGGCGCGGCAGATGCCGGCGGTGAATTCGGGACGCAAAGTCAGGCTGTCGCCGCCGCGGTCCTCGAAGCTGTACATCTCCTTGGAGACGATGTCGGTGGTCTCGCCGATCGAGCGCGCAAAGACGGCGGTGGCCTCGAACACCGGCGTCTCGACCCGGCCGAAGCCGTAGAGCCGGCGCACCCGCTCGAACGCCGCCACCACCGCCTGGAAGCGGTCGGCATCCTCGCCCCAGATGTCCTGGGTTCCCCTGATCCTCTGCGGGCCCTTGCTCATCGCCGCGCACTTAGCAGTTTTGGCCCGGCGGGGAAGCGCTGGACCGAATCGGCGCGCTGGGCCATGTCGTTGGCATGATCAGACCTCTCCTCCTCGCCGGCGCCCTGGCGCTCGGCGGCTGCAGCCTCGCCCGGCCCGCCGGCGTCGCTTCGGTCCCGCCCCCTCCCGCCTTCGCCCCGGCCGAGACCGCGGTCGCCCGCACCGAGGCGTCGCTGGCGCGAATCGATATGCTGAATCCGCGCCTCCACGCCGTCATCGCCGCCGATCCGACCGCGCTCGACCAGGCGCGGCGGCTGGACGCCACGACGGGCGCGCGCGGCCCGCTGTTCGGGATGCCGGTCCTGATCAAGGACAATATCGAGACGGCCGGGCCGCTGCCGACCACCGCCGGCAGCCTCGCTCTGCTCAACAACGTCACCAACCGCGACGCGCCGCTGGTGGCGCGGCTGCGCGCGGCCGGCGCGGTGATCGTCGGCAAGGCCAACCTCAGCGAATGGGCGAACTTCCGCTCCAATGATTCGATCTCGGGCTGGAGCGCGGTCGGCGGCCAGACCCGCAACCCGTTCGCGCTCGACCGCAACGCCTGCGGCTCCTCGACCGGCAGCGCGGTCGCGGTCGCGGCCGGCATGGTGCCCCTCGCGATCGGCACCGAGACCAACGGCTCGATCACCTGCCCGGCGGCGCTGAACGGCCTGGTCGGCTTCAAGCCCACCGTCGGGCTCGTCAGCCGCACTCACGTCGTGCCGATCAGCGAGACGCAGGACACGCCCGGCCCGATCACCCGGACCGTGACCGAGGCGGCGCAGGTCATGGACGCGATCGCCGGCACCGACCCCGCCGACGCCGCCACCGCCGAGGCCGATGCCCGTCGCCAGCCTTATGCCGCGATGCTCAACGCCGATTCCCTGCGCGGCCGCCGCATCGGCGTGATGCGCTTCGCCACCGGCTTCGGGACCAACGCCGTCTTCGAGCAGGCGCTCACGGACCTGCGCGCGCAGGGGGCGGTGCTGGTCGACATCGCCGAATTCCCGGCCCGCGCCCAGATGAACGAGAATTCGTTCACGGTCCTGCTCCACGAGTTCAGGGACGGGCTCAACCGCTACCTCGCCACCACGCCGCCGAGCGTCGCGACCCGCACCCTGGCGCAGGTCATCGCCTTCAACCGCGAGCATGCCGCCGAGGAGATGCCGCTCTTCACCCAGGACCTGTTCGAGCAGGCGGAGGCGACCGGCGGCCTGACCCCCGCTTATCGCCGCGCCCGCGAAACGGCGCAGCGCCTCGCCGGGCCGGAGGGCATCGACCGGATGATGCGCGAGCATAATGTCGACATCTTGGTCGGCCCGACCATGCCGGCCGCCTGGCAGATCGACGCGGTCAACGGCGACGTCATCGCCGGCGGCGGCGGCGGCGGACTGGCGGCGATCGCCGGCTATCCGCACCTCACCGTGCCGATGGGCAATATCCGCGGCCTGCCGGTGGGGATCAGCTTCATCGGCCGCAAATGGGCGGACGCCTTGGTGCTCTCGGTCGGCTACGCCTACGAGCAGGCCACCCGCCGCCGCATCGAGCCCCGTTTCCTCAGCGCGATCGAGGACGAGCCGGAGATCCGCCGCGCCTTCGAGCCGGCTTCTTCTTCGCCGCGCCCCTGAGGCCGGCCTCGACCGCGAGCGACGCCCATTTCCGGATCGCGTCCGGATCGTCGTAAACGTCCTGCGGGGCGTGGCGGTAGTTCATCGTGTCGACGCGCCCGTCCTTGAACGTGACCGAGAAGCGCTCGCAGCCTTCCGCGTCCCAAGCTGCATCCGCTTCCGCGTCGGACTTGAACCAGACCTCCCCCTCGTCGAGGATCGCGAAGATGATGCCGTCGAGATAGAGCGTCGCGCCGCCCATCATCCTGCGCATGGTCACCGCGCCGAGCGGCTCCAGCGCCTCCTGGACCCAGGCGTAGAGCCCCTCGTCGAAGCTCATGCGGTGAGCCTCAGCCCGGCGATCGCGGCGACGATGGCGAAAATCAGCATGATCCTCACCATAGTCGTCGGCTCGCCGAACCAGAGCATGCCGACGATCACCGTGCCGATCGCCCCGATACCGCCCCAGACGGCATAGGCCGTCCCCATCGGGATCGTCCGCGCCGCGGCTTCCAGCAGCCCCATCGAGATCGTCACCGAGACCAGGAACGCGAAAGTCCACGGGATGTTGCGGAAGCCGTCGACGAAGCGCAGCGAGGTCGTGAACCCGATCTCGAAACAGCCGCCGAGGATCAGCCAGAGCCAGGCCATCAGGCGTGCACCCCTGAATCCACGTCCGGATCGGGCGGCGCCCGCCGGGTCGCGGCGATCAGGCAGGCGACTACGATCATCGTCGCGCCGGCGAGCGTGAACGGCTGCACCGGCTCGGCGAAGATCAGCCAGCCGAGCAGGGCCGCCCAGACGAAGGAGGTATATTCGACCGGGGCGAGATGCTGCGCCTCGGCGCGGGCATAGGCCCAGGAGAGGAGCAGCAGCGACGAGAAAGCGAGCAGGGCCGCGCCGACGATCTCCGGCGCCTCCTGCGGCGGCGGCAGGTCGGCGAGCAAGGGCGCCGCGAGCAGGAAGCTGCCGGCCATGATCCCGCTGGTGAAGAAGGCGACCTCGGTGGGCTTGGCGAGGAGGGCCTGGCGGCGCATCAGGATGATATTGTAGCCGTAGAGCCCGGCCGAGCACAGGATCGACAGCGAGCCGCGGAAGGCGTCCGGCCCGAGCTCAGCCTCGCGCTGGCCCCAGAAGATGACCAGCACGCCGGCGAAGCCGAGCAGGGAGGCGAGCAGCGACCGCCGCTCGATCTTCTCGCCGAGCAGGAGCGCCGCGAGATAGAGGGCGATCAGCGGCGCGACGAAGGCCAATGCGATCGCCTGCGCCATCGGCACTCGCGCCAGGCCCCAGAAGAAGGTCAGCGCCATCGGCACGCCGATCAGCCCGCGGGTGAGGTGGACCCGCATCGCCGCCTTGCCCGGCCAGGGGCTGCGCGCGCCGAAGAAGAAAGCCGCGGCGATCAGCGCCCCCGCCGTCGTTCGCCAGAGCAAGGCGTTGTACGTGCCGATCGAAAGCGAAAGGCCCTTCATCACCGCGTCCATCGCCGAGAAGAAAGCGATGCCCAGTGTGCCTACCGCAAAGGCGATCGCAGTCTTCGTGGGAGGCTGGGCCATGCCGCGCCCCTAGCGGGCGCGGACAGCGGCGTCACCTAGCGGACGACGAGGCGGTCGCGGGTGATTTCGAGGGTGCCGAGCTGGCTGAGGACGGACTGGCCGAGCAGGTTGACCCTGAGGCCTTCCAGCACCATCGCCTGCGCGTTGGTGACCACGCGGCCGCCGATGGAGACGCGGTCCAGCATCACCACCTGGCCGCGCACCGCACCGCCGGCGCCCTCGCCGACGATTCCGAACTCGGACGGATCGACCTGGACGCCGAGCTCCTTGGCGGCGTCCATGGTGAGCGCGATGTGGGTGGCGCCTGTATCGATCAGGAAGCGGGCCTCATGGCCATTGACGAGGCCTGCCGTATAGAAATGGCCGTCGCTGCGGCGGTCTATGACGAGC
>JAXDPC010000124.1:0-7904 GCA_034668525.1 Sphingomonadales bacterium | reverse complement strand
GCGACCACCAGCTGCAGCGTCGAATGCGGCCGCGCCTCGCCGTCGAGCCACAGGCTGTCCTCGACCGACAAAGCGCCGCCGCGGCAGCGGAACTGCCAGACCGTCTTGCCGCGCACCCTCAGCAGCGCGCCCTGCCCGTCGGCGGTGGTGGTCACCTCGACCGTGGGCGCGAGGTGGAATCGCACTGCGAACGGGGTGGCCGGCGCGCGCCTTTTCTTGCCCTCGGCGAGCAGCTTGTCCTCTCCGCGCAGCTCGCGCCCGTCGGGCTGCAGGATGAGCTGGCGCAGATGGGCGAAGCCGAAGCGGCGGACATAGCCGTCGTGGCTCGCCTCCACCCGGATGATCCCGGCGGTCTCGTCCCGTGCCATCTCGACCTGGCCGACGCCCTTGCCCAACGAGCCGTCCTCGTGGATCGCGGTCGAGTTGCGGTCGCCCAGGGTCAGCGTCGAGTGGGCCGCCGTGGTCCGCAGCGCCTGGATGAGGTCGTCCGGCAGCGCGTCGCCGGCTTGTCCGACCCCGCCGCAATTGACGATCAGCCGGTCGGCTCCGTCGCAAAATTCGAACGCGAGGGTGGAGGCGCAGCCGCCGGAAAGCGCGCGGGTGGGCGGAGGCGGCGCAGCGTCGAAGACGAGCGTGCTGGTCCTGGCTTCGGCGCGCTGATAGCCCCAGCCGCGGGCGAGGCGCAGCGGCCGGGGCAACTCGACGCCCGAGCCTTCCACCGCCGCCTCGATCCGGCGCGCATCGAGGGCGTTGCCGCCCTGCCAGCTCGACAGCGCGCCGTCGCCGATCGTGACGCTGAGCAAGGCGGCGACCGAGCCTTCGAGCGCCTCGGCGACCGCCTCCGGCATGTCGCGGCCGGCGGCGATATAAGCGGTGCGCAGCTGCGACAGCGTCTCGACCAGAGCCAGCTGCTCGGCCGGCGAGCGGCTGTGGAGCCCGCCATCCTCGTGCAGCGAGGCGGCAATGGCGCGGGCGATGCCCATCTCGCCGAGCCTGAGCCGCGCCGCGCCGCCCTGGACGACGAGGCCGGCGCAGATCACGCCCGCCCAGGCGGTGATCCGCTTCAGCCCCGGCGGCGCCTTGCCCGCGCTGCGCTCGGCATGGCGGGCGCCGCGGGCGAGGGTGTTGAGCAAAGCCGCGCGATAGGCCGGGTCGCGGCTGGAGAGGATGTAGGGCGCATAGGCCGTCCAGAAGAGGATGCGCCGGCCCCACAGGTCGGCCCGCCACGCGCGCTCGCCGACCTCGCGGGCATGGGCCTCGAGCCACAGAGCGGTGAGCTTTTCGGCCAGGCGGGCGCCGCGCTCGCGCGTGGCGGCCGCGGCGAGGTCGCGGAGCCAGGCGAAGCTCTGGAGGTGCTCGGCGACGTCGCGCGGCAGCGAGGGGTCGGCGAAGTCGATCTGCTCGACCGGGATCTGGACGTCCCGCCGCACGAACAGCCCATTGAGCAGCGCCTCGCCCGCCGCTTTGTCGCCCGCGACCGGGTCCTTAGGAACCGCGAGCAGGCGGAGCGGAGCCCGTCCCCTCAGCCGCAAGGCGTGGAACGGCGTCCGCCAGGCGAAACGGTGAAAATAATAAGCGATTTTTTCCGCGAGCGAGCTGCCCCGGCCGTCCCCGACCCGAACCAGCCGCCGGCCGGGCTCGATCTCCTCCGCGGCGCCGCTGGGCTCCACCTTTCCGACCGCGGTCATCCGCGCAAGGCCCGGATGTTGTCGGCGTAGCGCTCGGGGCCGCCCTTGAAGCTGGCGGTGCCGGCGACGAGCACATCGGCGCCCGCGTCGATCGCCTGGCGCGCGGTCGTCGCGTCGATCCCGCCGTCGACCTCGAGGTCGATCGGCTTGCCGGTCTTGTCGATGCGCTTGCGGACGGCCTCGATCTTCCTGAGCTGGCTGGCGATGAAGCCCTGGCCGCCGAAGCCGGGATTGACGCTCATCACCAGGACGAGATCGACCTCCTCCAGCACATAATCGAGCGCCTTGGCCGGGGTCGCGGGATTGAGCGACACCCCGGCGCGCTTGCCGAGCGCCTTGATCGCCTGGAGCGTGCGGTGGAGGTGCGGCCCCGCCTCGGGGTGGACGGTGATGATGTCCGCCCCCGCCTCGGCGAAAGCGGCGAGAAAGGGGTCGACGGGAGCGATCATCAGATGGACGTCGAACGGCTTGGCGGTGTGCGGCCGCAGCGCCTTCACGACCGCGGGCCCGATCGTCAGGTTGGGCACGAAATGGCCGTCCATCACGTCGACATGGATCCAGTCGGCGCCGGCCTGGTCGATCGCGCGCACCTCCTCGCCGAGCTTCGAAAAGTCGGCCGAGAGGATGGACGGGGCGATACGCACGGGCACGAGACGAGGATTAACCATGCGCCCCTCCGATGTCACCTGCGGCGGAAGCGGGCGATGAAGAAGCTGTCCGCGCCGCCTTGCGCCTCGAACGCGCCGGGCAGGATGCGCAGCCAGCCGCGCTCGGCCGGCGAGAGGCCCTGAGGCAGCTCGTCCGCCCCGATCGGCGCGAGGTCGAAGTCGATCCTGGAGGCGAGGAACGCTTCGGCCACCGCCTCGCCCTCCTCGGGCTCCAGCGAGCAGACCGAATAGACGAGCGTGCCGCCGCCCCTCTTCACCCACTCGGCGGCGCGGGCGAGCATCGCCGCCTGCGCCTCGGCGAGCGCGGCGATGGCGCGCGGCCTGACGCGATAGAGCACATCGGGATGGCGCCGGTAGATGCCGGTGGCCGAGCAGGGCGCGTCCAGCAGCGCAACGTCCGCGGGCTCGGGCGGCTGCCACCGCATCACGTCGGCGGCCACGATCTGCGCATCGAGGCCGGTACGGTCGAGATTCTCCCTAAGGCGAACCAGCCGGTCGGCGGACGAGTCGACGGAAGTGACCTGGAAGCCGGCGGAGGCGAGCTGCATGGTCTTGCCGCCGGGCGCCGCGCAGAGGTCGAGGGCGGTCCGTCCTTCGCCGCCGCCGAGCAAGCGGGCGGGAATCGCCGCCGAGAGGTCCTGGACCCACCATCCGCCCTTCCCGTATCCGGTGAGCCCCGCCACCGCGGTGCCGCGGGCGAGGCGGAGATGGCCCGGCATCAGGCTGGTCCCCTCCCCGGCGGGCGGTTCGCCGATCAGGTCGAGCGGCGGCGGCACCGCGATCAGCCGCGCCGCCGCTTCGACCACGGCTTCGCCCCACGCGGCGCGCCAGCGCGCCTCGACCGGCGGAGGCAGCGTCGGCGGCTCGGGGAGGGCCGCTCCGCTGCGCATCAGCGTCCCGAACACGCCGTGGACCAGCCGCCGCGGCCCGCCGTCGACCAGCGGCAGCACGGTCGAGATCGCCGCGTGCGGCGCCGTGCCCAGCGCCAGCGCCTGGACGAGCGCGATCCTCAGCGCGAACCGCGCCTTGGCGTCGTCGGGCAGGCGCTGCTTGGTCGCGCCGTCGATCAGGGTGTCGAGATCGGTCAGGCGCCGGAGCGCCTCCGCGGCGATGGCGTAAGCGAAGCCGCGGTCGTCGGCGCGCTCCAGATCGCGCGCGGCCGTGTCGAGGGCCGCCTCCAGCGGCAGGCCCTTGCGCAGCACGGCGTCGAGCAGCCGCAGCGCCGCCCGGCGCGAAGCCGTGCCCGCGGCATCGCCGCGCTCCGGCCTTTGTTCTTGCCTGGGCGCCATTGCGGGGCGACATGTGGGCGCGGGAACCCCACGTCAATCGGAACCGCCATGCCCGGCAAGCGCCCGTCCCATGTGAAGCCCCCGCTTTACCTCTCGAAAAGCCCGCCTTTGCCTGAGCCGGCCGAGCCGCGTCCGGGCGGAGAATCGGGCGGACCGAAGGGCCCGGAGCCGACCCGCTACGGTGACTGGGAGAAAAAGGGCATCGCCTGGGACTTTTAGACCCCCTCCGGCCTCAGCGGCCGGGCGAGCAGGCTCTCGATGGCGTCTTCGACCGAGGCTTCGCCGGCGAGCAGCGCGCAGACCGCGGCGACGATCGGCATGTCGACCCCCAGCGCTTTCGCGGCGCGGTTCAGCACCGGCGCCGTGTAGGCGCCCTCCGCGACGGTGCGGCGGTCCGCGAGCAGCTCGGCAGCGCTCCGGCCCTCGCCGATGCCCTTGCCGAGGCTGAAGTTGCGCGAGTTGGTCGAGGAGCAGGTGAGGACGAGGTCGCCGAGGCCGGCGAGCCCCGCCAGGGTCTCGGGCCGCGCGCCCTTGGCGAGGCCGAAGCGGGTCATCTCGGCGAAGCCGCGCGAGATGAGGGCGGCGCGGGCGTTGAGCCCGAGCCCGCGCCCGTCGACCACGCCGCAGGCGATCGCCAGCACGTTCTTGACCGCGCCGCCCACCTCCGCCCCGGCGACATCGTCCGAAAGATAGGGCCGAAAGAACGGGCGCGCGAGGCGGCGGACGAGCGCCTCCCCGACCGTCCGGTCCTCCGCAGCGAGCGTGACGGCGGCGGGCAGGCCGGCGGCGACTTCATGCGCGAAGGTCGGGCCGGAGAGAACGGCGAGGCTGCAGTCCGGCTGCGCCTCGCGCGCGACCTCGTGCATCAGCTGACCGGTCGCATCCTCGATGCCCTTGGAGCACAGCACGAGCGGCTTGCCGGAAGCTTCGAGGGAGACGAGCACGGCGCGGGTGTGCTGTGCCGGGGTGACGACGAGCAACGCTTCGCAGGACGCGAGCGCTGAGATCTCCGTCGTCGCGCGCAGCGACTCCGCCAGCGGCACGCCGGGCAGGTACAGGCGGTTCTCATGCGCGGAATTGACGCTCTCGCAAACCTCCGGCTCGCGCGCCCAGAGCAGCACGTCCTCGCCGCCGCAGGCTGCCACCTGCGCCAGCGCCGTCCCCCAGGCGCCGCCGCCTACGACCCCGATCCTCATGCCTTCACACCTGCTCCGCGCGCTTTCTCCGCATTCGGATCGAGCGGCCACCTGGCTCGAGCGGGTGCGTCGAGGCCGTCGGTCAGCCCCGCCTCGAAGCGGAGCGCTCCGGCCCAGGCGATCATCGCGGCATTGTCGGTGCAGAGCCACAGCGGCGGCGCGACGAACGGCAACTCGCGCGACGCGGCAAGATCGGTAAGCGCACAGCGGATTGCTCCGTTTGCCGCCACGCCGCCGGCGACGACCAGCGCCGTCGCGTCCGAGGCGCGGGCGAGCGCGTTCCGGGTGCGGTCGACGAGGCAGTCGACCACGGCCTGCTGGAAGGAGGCGGCGATGTCCTCAGCGCGGTAGGCGCCGCTGGCGCGGGCGCGCAACACGGCGCTCTTGAGCCCGGCGAAGGAGAAATGGGGCTCGCCGGAGCCGACCAGGGGGCGGGGCAGCGGCACCGCCTTCGGGTCGCCCTCCTTCGCCGCATGCTCGATCGCGGGGCCGCCGGGATAGCCGAGGCCGAGCAATTTCGCCGACTTGTCGAACGCCTCGCCGGCGGCGTCGTCGATCGTCGTCGCCAGGCGCGTGTAGCGGCCGACGCCCTCGACGAGCAGAAGCTGGCAATGCCCCCCCGACACGAGCAGCAGCAGATAGGGGAAGCGAAGGTCCGGCTCGGTCAGCATCGGCGACAGCGCATGCCCTTCGAGATGGTTGACGGCGACCAGCGGCTTGCCTGTCGCGAGTGCGAGCCCCTTCGCGGTGACGAGGCCGACCATCACGCCGCCGATCAGCCCGGGGCCCGCAGTGGCGGCGATCGCGTCCACTTCGTCCAGCTCGACGCCGGAATCGGCGAGCACCTCCTCGATCAGGCGCGGCAGGATCTCGACATGGGCGCGAGCCGCGATCTCGGGCACCACGCCGCCATAGGGCCGGTGCGCCTCCTCCTGGCCGGCCAGCCGGTGCCCGAGGATGCGCCGGTCCGAGGTCACCAGGGCCGCGGCGGTCTCGTCGCAGGAGGATTCGATGCCGAGGATCAGGCTCACCCGGCTTCCCTGCCATTGCCGGAGCCGCTAGCACAAGCGCCGCATGATCGAGCTCCTCCGGATCGGGACCCGCGGATCGCCGCTCGCCCTCGCCCAGGCGCGGCTGGTCGCCGACGCGCTGCGCGAGGCGCATGGCTGGGGACCGGAGCGGATCGAGATCGTGCCGATGACGACCACGGGCGACATGGTCAGCGACCGGCCGCTCGCGGAAGTCGGCGGCAAGGGTCTGTGGACCAAAGAGCTCGACCGCGCTTTGGCCGAGGGCGTCACCCACATATCCGTCCATTCGATGAAGGACGTCGAGACGATCCGTCCGGCCGAGCTCGGCATCGCGGCGATGCTGCCGCGCGCCGACGTCCGCGACCGGCTGGTCGGCGCCGAGAGCATCGCGGCCCTGGCCGAGGGCGCGCGGGTCGGCACCTCCTCGCCGCGGCGCGCGGCGCAGCTGCTGCGGCGGCGTCCGGACCTCGCCATCGTGCCGTTCCGCGGCAACGTCCAGACCCGCCTCAGGAAGCTCGAATTGGGCGAAGCGGACGCGACCCTGCTCGCCGCCGCCGGCCTCGACCGGCTCGACCATCCGGAGGTGGGCACGCCGCTCGACGGCCTGATGCCGGCGCCGGCCCAGGGCGCGATTGGGGTCGAGATACTGGAGGAGAACCGCCGTCTGAGGCCGGTGATCGAGGCGATCGACCATGCCGATACGCATCTCTGCGTCGCGGCCGAGCGGCGGCTGCTCGAGGGACTGGGCGGGAGCTGCCGCTCGCCGGTGGCGGCGCTGGCGACGCTCGAAGGCGGGCGGATCCGGATGCGCGCCGAGATACTCACCGCCGACGGCAGCGACTGCCGCGACCTCGATACGAGCTACGCGGCCGAGGATGAGCAGGCGCCGCTCGCACTGGCGCGCGAGCTGCTCCGCGGCGCCGGGCCGCAGCTCTGGGCTTTGTTCGCCGGGTGAGCGGCCGTGTGCTGGTGCTGCGGCCGGAGCCCGGCGCGAGCGCGACCGGGGAGCGGGCGCGGCGGCTCGGGCTGGTCCCGGTCGTGGCGCCCTTGTTCGCGGTCCGGCCGCTCGCCTGGGACGCGCCCGACCCGTCCGGGTTCGACGGCGTGCTGCTGACCAGCGCCCATGCCGCGCGCCAGGCCGGGCCGCAGCTCGGCGGATTCCTCCATCTCCCCTGCTACGCGGTCGGCGAGGCCACCGCCGCGGCTGCCGCCGAGGCCGGGTTCGCCCAGGTCCGCATCGGCGCGGGAGACGGCGCCGCGGCGGTGGCGGCGGCGGGGGAGGGCCGGCTGCTCCACTTGTGCGGGCGCGACCATGCATGGTTGGGGCAAGGTGGAGCCGAGGTCGAACGGCGCATCGTCTACGCGGCGGATGCCATCGCCGCGCTGCCCGAGGAGGCGCGGCGGGCGGCGGAAGCCGGCGCGCTGGTCCTGATCCATTCGCCGCGCGCGGGAAGGCTGTTGGCCACCCTGGTCGATCGAGTGGGGCTGCGGCGATCGACGATCGCGCTGGCCGCGATCAGCCAGGCCGCCGCCGCGGCCGCTGGTCCCGGCTGGCGCCGCGTCGACACCGCAGCGCGGCCGCGCGACGAGGCTTTGCTGGAGCTTGCCGCCGAGCTGTGCCAGACTGATCGCCAGGTGCGGGAGTGAGCATGGCGAGCGTCGATTACGATCCGGTGACGGGGTTGGAGCGGCGGCGCTCGATCTGGACCCGGCTGGCGCTGCCGCTGACCGCCTTCGTCCTCGGCCTGGCCGCGATGGGCTGGATGCTGGCGCGCTGGCAGACGGCGGCCCTGTTCCTCGGCGTCGCGCCCGAGCCCACGCCGCCGGCACCGGTCGTCCGCCCCGCCCCTGAGCCCGCGACGGTTCAGCCGCAGGTACAGGCGCCGCCGGCGCCGCTCGCGGAGGGCGAGCAGCGGCTGGTGATCGATCCCGAGACGCAGCGCCGCGTGACCCGGCTCGAGCAGCGCCTCGGCGAGCTCGACAACGCCTCGCGCGCCGCGGTCGGCAATGC
Source organism: Sphingomonadales bacterium (assembly GCA_034668525.1). Taxonomy (GTDB): domain Bacteria; phylum Pseudomonadota; class Alphaproteobacteria; order Sphingomonadales; family Sphingomonadaceae; genus Allosphingosinicella. Next base: position 21 of record JAXDPC010000124.1, on the reverse strand, counting down.
CGATCGGGCCGAGGGCCTGCT
>JAXDPC010000123.1:0-4061 GCA_034668525.1 Sphingomonadales bacterium | reverse complement strand
CCCGCGGCGAGCAGGCTGCGCGCGACGGGATTCTGGGCGAGCTCGGCCGCGCGCCGTCCGGCGTCGCGCAGCGCGTCGCCGAGAATCGATTCGCCGTCCTTGCCGCTCTTGTTGCCGCTGCCGCCGGAGCCGCCGGAGCCGCCGGACCGGCCTCGGGACGAAGCTTTCCTTGCCATCACGCCTCTCCGATTGTTCGTAACCGGGGCGTAACAGACCGACGCGGCGATGGGTTCCCTCCGCGCCGCCGGGCCGGGCGCGGCCTGCAGCGAGCCGCTACTCGACCTCGTCCTCGGCTTCGCTCTGGCCGCGATCCTGGTGCGCGCGCTGGTCCTCGGCGATCTCGTCGGTGCCGTCGCGCTCGCGATCGAAGCTTACCGTATCGGCGCTGCGGCCGCCGCCCGACTGCTCGTCGTAGCGCTCGCCGCGCGATTGCGTGCCGCCTCGCTCGACGTCACCTTCGGCCTTCTGCCGGTCGATGTCACCCATGGTCAGTTCCTCTCAGTGGCGCCCGCCCGCTCAAGGGCCCGGTTCCGGTTCATGGCTTCCTCCCCCGGGGGAGTCGTAGCGATAGGGCTCGCCGTCCGGGTTCACGCCGTCGGGGTTGGGCGTCGTGATTTCGGCGGGGTCCTGGCCCCGGCCCTTCTCTTCCTCGAGCCGTTCGGGAATCTCGTCGTGACGCGCTTCGCCGCTCGCCGGCAGCGGATGGCGCTTGCCCTGGTCCATTTCAGGTCCCCTCGTCCGGATCGGTCGGCCTTCGTGCCGAGTCGGCGGGACGGGGCCCCTTCAGCGGCTCGGCGCCGGACCCGGCCATCGGGTCCTGGTCGTAATCCTCGCCGGGATTGCCTTCTCCGCCCGCGCCGGAGCCGGCGCCGTGGACCTCACCGGTCCTGCGGTCGAACGAGGCGCGCTTGCCGCGTTCCGAGTCGCCGTCGTGAAGGTCCATGCGCGCGCTCCTTGCCCGATTCGGCGGGGAGAACGAGCCGGGCGCCCGCAGCGTTCCGAAACGAACGGGGCCGGCGCGCCCGGAGGAACGCCGGCCCCTCCCTCGTTACGCGACGCGAGGGAAAGCTCTTGTTTTTGAAGTACTTGCGTCCGTGCTGCCAACAGGCTAAGATGGCGCGGTCAAGCAAGCGAAGCGTCCTTATAGCGGGTGCGGTTGAGCGGCATCTGAACGTCGCCGTCATCGGCCGTTCATCCGCTCAAACCTAACGTTGACGAAACGATCTGCCTTACGCGAGGAGCGCCTCGGCCGGGATTACCACGAACTTTCGCGGCAATCCTGCCCGGGGCGCTTCGCGATTCAGGCATGGCCTCGATGCATCGGCTGCGGCCCCAGCCTTTCGACGATGCGCGACCGGCACCAGAGCTCGACCGGCCGCAGCCGCGCGCAGCGGCGCGAGATCCGCATCGCCTCCTGATCGTCGCGCGCGCTGAATTCCTCGACGCTGTCGATCGCCCCGTCCGAATCGATGGAATAGAGCCGGTAATAAGGCATGGCCTCACAGCCGGTGCCGCGAGCGGCTCGCCAGGATGAGCTGGATTCCGGCGCCGGCCATTGCGGCCAGCGCGATCAGCACCGGATATTGCTTCGACTCGCGTTCCGGATCGTCGAGCGCCGCGGCGGACGCCGCCTCCGATTCGGCAGTGCCGCCCCCGGCGAGCGCCAGCACCTGCCTATACCAGCCGCCCGACCAGACAGCCGGCACGCCGCCGCGCACCTCGCGATAGAGGACCGGCAGGTTGCGAGCATAGCCGGCAGGACGGCTATGCTCGTTCGGCCCTGTTTTCCAGACCACCCGGTGGCCCGCCGGCACCACCTCCCACTCGGCGTCGGAGCGGATCATGTCGCAGCTGCAGCGCCGGCACCGGGCGAAGGAATAGCCCCGGTTCCAGACCTGCCCGTCAGAGGGGGAATGGCCCTGGATGAAGCACAAGATCGACATGTCAGTTCTCCGTTTCGTTGCGTTGCGGCTGATCGTGGCCGAGGCGCCAGCGCGCGAGCTCGGCCAAGGCGGGGTCGTCGCTCTCGGCGGCGAGATGCGGATTCCAGATTTCGAAGGCGCCGCCCGTTCCGACGAAGAGGGCCAGGTCGCCGATCCGCCCCAGCCGCCGCGCCATCGGCGGCAGCGCGATCCGCCCCTCCGCGTCGATCTGCGCCTGCTCGGTCAGGCCGAAGGTGCGGCGGGCGCGGGCGTGATGCGCGTCGGCGCCTGCCGATTCGTCGCGCAGCCGGAGGCGCTCCGCATCTTCGAACAAAGCCCGCTTATAGGTCGGATCGTAGCCGGTGAGGCAGGAATCGCTTTCGTGCGGCCCGAGCACGACGACGGGCGCGTTGGAGCGGCGGGCCGCCACGTCGCGGACGAAGCGCGGCAGCCGCACGCGTCCCTGGCCGTCGACGGGCGCAAGTGCGCTGCCGCCGTAAAAGTGTTCAATCTGCACTGTTCGCCCCCACCCGGAAGCGCTCGCCGGCCCTTCGGCAGACGAACTGTGAAGCGGAAGATAATGGTTAAGAATTCCTTTGCACGACTGGAATAACCCGGCGCGATCGATTCGGAATCTACTGCGCGGCTCGATCCAAACATGGATCAGGCATGGAATGGCCTGTTTAGCCGCTCCCCTCGGTTGCTTGCGGAGTCGCACCGCGTGGTGCGGCCGTATTTACCGCATCGTGCGACTGCGGATCAGCCGAATCCCGGGGCGATTCGTCGCAGTTTCAAGGGGCTGCGGGCCGCGTGCAGCAACCATTCACAGTATTTTCCACAGGTTGCGGGAAGAGCGGTTCATCGGAATCCTCGGAACTTGGGCCCTGTGTCTGGCCCGAACGGAGGGGCGGGCGTATGTCGCACCAACGGACTGTGTACCTGATCGACGACGACGCGGCGGTGCGTCGTTCTCTTTCAACCCAGCTCGGCAGCCTCGGCATCGAGGCGTGGCCGTTCGCGAGCGGCGCCGAGTTCGTCGCCATGCTCGGCCATTTGCGGCCGTCCTGCGTGCTGCTCGACATCGAGATGCCGCATATGGGCGGCCTCGAAGTGCTCGCCGAGCTGGTGCGGCAGGATGTCGACTGGCCGGTGATCGCGCTTTCGAGCCGCGGCGAGCTGACCGTCGCGATCGACGCGATGAAGCTCGGCGCGGTCGACTTCCTTCAAAAGCCGCTGCAGCGCGAGCCGCTCGAGGATGCGCTCGAGCTCGCCTTCGAGTCGCTCGAACGGACGCTCGAGACCAGCCTCGCCCGCCAGGGCGCCCAGGATCGGGTGGCGCGCCTGACCCCCCGCGAGGTCGATATCGGCCTCGCTCTGCTTCGCGGCATGGCCAACAAGAGCGCCGCGCACGAGCTCGGCATCTCCGTCCGCACGGTCGAGATGCACCGCGCCCACATCCTCGAGAAGCTGGCCGTCAAGAGCCTCGCCGAAGCGGCGGTGCTGATGACCCAGGCCGGCCTCACCTTCGCCCAGCCGGAGGACAACAGCTACAGGAAGAGGTTCGCGCTTCAATTCTGTCTTGCCCGGAAGGCCGCTCCGCCGGCTCCCCTGTCACGCGTCGGCGGACGCGCATCCTTCCGGACCCCCGAGGGCGGGGGCCGCCGCGACCACGATCAGCGACGGCTCCCGCCCTATCTTGCCGCTACCGGGTCGGGCTCGCTGCGCTGAGGGCGGCTAGTCCGCGCCGGGCACCTGGTCGCGATACGCGGCCCTCAGCGTGACCCGGTCGATCTTGCCGGTGCCGAGCTTGGGCAGCGGCTCGTCGACGAACCGGAAATGGGCCGGGTGCTTGAACTGGGCGAGCCTCCCCTCGAGGAAGGCGAGCACCGCCTCGCGGGTGAGAGAGCGGTCGTCTACGGAATAGATGATCGCGGCGGGGACCTCGCCGAGCCGCTCGTCGGCGACTCCGAACACGGCGACCTCCGAGACGGCGGGATGGGCGTAGATGGCCGCCTCCACCTCGGCCGAGGAGATGTTCTCGCCGCCGCGGATGATGATGTCCTTCTTGCGGTCGACGATGAACAAATAATTGTCCTCGTCCAGATAGCCGACGTCGCCGGTGCGGAAATAGCCGTCCGC
>JAXDPC010000122.1:0-8930 GCA_034668525.1 Sphingomonadales bacterium | reverse complement strand
TTGAAAGCGACGGCCACTTTTCGCCGTCCAGCCCCTCCGCGAGAAATCGGGGACAGTTACTGGTAACTGTCCCCTCAGCGGTAGGCGGTGAGGCGTCCGTTGTCGTCGAGGATGTAGAGCGTGTTGTTCGCGACGACCGGCGGCAGCGAGATCGGGGCGCGACCGTTCACCGTCGCCTGGACCGAGCCGTCGGCAGGCGAGGCGAAGACGATGTGCCCGAGCGAGCTGACCAGCACCAGGCGCCCGCCGGCGAGCACCGGGCCGCGCCAGGTGATCGGCCCGCGCCGGTCCTCGGCGTTGCGCCAGCGCTGCAGCTGCGAGATCCAGCGCACCCGCCCCGAGGCCCGGGCGATCGCCAGCAGCTGCGCCTGTTCGGTGACGACGAACACCCAATCGCCGGCGACCCAGGGCGTGGCGATGCCGGCGACGTTGAGCTCCCACAGGCGCTGGCCGGTGTTGAGCTCGACCGCGACCATGCGGCCGCCCTGGCCGATGGCGAAGACGCGGCCGTGGTCGATGACCGGATCGGCGTCGATGTCGGAGAGGGCGGAGACCGAGGTGGTGACGCTGGTGCGGGTCAGCGCGTCCGACCACACTTCCTGGCCGTTCTCGTAGCGATAAGCGGCGAGCTCGCCGGACGAATAGCCGGCGACGACCGTGCTCTGCGCGAAGGCCGGCGACGCGACTCCGAAGACGCCCGAGGCCTCCGCCGCGCCCGAGCGGGTCCAGCGCTGCTCGCCATTGGCGACGTTGAGCGCGTAAAGCTGATTGTCCTGGCTGACGACATAGACGGTGTCGGCGGCGACCGTCGGCGCGCCGCGCAGCGGGCCGCCGGGGCGGACCTGCCAGACGACCGCACCGGTCGCCGCGTCGAGCGCGGCCGCGTCGCCGGCGCCGTTCACCGCATAAACCCGCCCGCCATCGAAGCTGACGCCGCCGCCGAAATGGGTGCGCCCGCTCGCCTGCGCGCTGGTCAGCTGGTGCTGCCAGACGACCGAGCCGTTGTCCGGATTGAAGGCGCGGATCACCGCCTGCGAGTCGATCGTGTAGACGCGGCCGCCGCCGACCACGGGAGCGGCGGCGAGCCGCGCGTTCTGGCTGCTGCCCTGGCCGATGCCGACGCTCCAGGCCGCAGCCGGTGCGGTACCCAGAGCGACGTGGCCCATCGACTTGGAGGCGCTGCCGCCCCCCTGCGCCCAATCGGCGTTGACCTCCGCGGGAGGCAAGGTGACCGGCACGTCGGCCAGCTCGGGATCGGCCTCGACCGCGGCTTCGGCGGTCAGTACCGGGATGCGCGTGCCGACGGTCGGCGTGCCCTTGGGCCCGTTCGAGCCGAAGATGCCGCAGCCGCCGAGGGTGGCGAGGATGGCGGCGGCGGAGAGGGCGGTCAAAGCTGGCTTCATTCTCATTCCTTCGTGGCCGGCGCCGGAGCGGCCGGCGCGGCTGGCTCGGCCGGGGCCGCATCGGTGGAGGCCGGCGTCGGCGGGACTGCGTCGAAACCCAGAGCACCCGCCATCTGAACGGCGCGCGAACGGATCGATTGCGGCACCGTCTCGTCGCGGGCCAGAGCGGTGAAGACCTGGCCCGCGAGATCGGGCCGCTGCTGGCGCAGATGGGCGTGGGCGGTGAGCTCGCCGGCGCTGCCGAACCAGGGATTGCCCCGCGCCACCATCGGCCGCAGGCGCTGGATGATCTGCTCGGGACGAAGCCGATCGAACTCGAGCGCGGTCTGGCGGACCAGAGCGGCGTCGCGCCACTCCCGCGCCAGCCCGTCGTCGGCGACGATGCGCTGGAGGACGGCGATCGCGCCCGGCACGTTGCCGCTCTCGACCAGGATGTTGGCGCGGGTGAACAGGCCCGAGGCGCGGTAGCCCTCGATATTGCTCCGTTCGATCTGGGCGACGTGCGGCCCGGCCGCCTCGACCGAACCCTTTTCCAGACTGTCGAGCGCGCCGACCAAAGCCTCCGCCGCCGCCGCCGCGCGCGCCTGCTTGTGGTTCTGCCAGTAGATGAAGCCGCCGACGGCGGCGAGGATCAGGGCGGCGCCGATGACGAAGTGCCAGCGATAGCGATCCCAGGTCTTCAGCGCATGGTCGCGCCGCAGCTCCTCGTCCACCTCGCGATAGAATGCCTCATTGTCGCTCGGCTTGATCGCCAACTGCTCTCTCCGCGGACGGGGTATCGCCCTTCCTATTCTGTGCGTGGCGCTCCGGCCGGTCGGGCGGGCGCGCGGCCCCCGTCGCGCTCCTTACCGGGCGCGCGGCGATGAGGAAAGACCAATCACTTGCCGGCGCGGTAGATTTGGTTGTCGGTCGGAAAGGCGCGGCTCCTGACCTCGGCGGCATAGGCGGACGCCGCCTCGCCGATCCTTGTCGCGAGGTCGTCATAGCGTTTGACGAAGCGGGGCGTGCGCTCGAACAGGCCGAGCATGTCCTCGGTCACCAGCACCTGGCCGTCGCATCGCGCCGAAGCGCCGATGCCGATGGTCGGGCAGGAGACGGCGCCGGTCGCCTCGACCGCGATCTCCTCCATCACCCCTTCCAGCACCAAAGCGAAGCACCCCGCCTCGGCGACGGCGCGGGCATCGGCGAGGATTTTCGCCGCCTCGGCCTCGTCGCGGCCGCGGGCCCGGTAGCCGCCCAAGGCGTTGACCGCCTGCGGCGTCAGGCCGACATGGCCGATCACCGGGATACCGCGGCGGACGAGGAAGGCGACGGTCTCCGCCATCGCTTCGCCGCCCTCGAGCTTGACCGCCGCCGCGCCCGTCTCCTTCAGCACCCGCGCGGCGCTCTCGAACGCCTGCTCCGGGCTCGCTTCGTAGCTTCCGAACGGCAGGTCGATCGTCACCAAAGCGTGCCACGATCCGCGCACCACCGCGGCGCCGTGCGCGCACATCATGTCGAGCGTCACGGGAATCGTCGAAGGCAGGCCGTAAATGACTTGGCCGAGGCTGTCGCCGACCAGCAGCAGATCGCAATGCGGATCGAGCAATTGCGCCATCCGCGCGGTGTAGGCGGTCAGCATCACGATCGGCTCGCCGCCCTTTCGCTGCTGGATCGCCGGCACCGTAAGGCGCCGCATCGGCGCCGGCGTCGGATGCGCCCGGCTGGTCGAGGTGTCGATCGTGTAGGTGGACATCGGCCGCCGTTTAGACCCTCGGGCAGCGCATGGCAAAGCGGGGCCGGCCGCGTTACACATGCGAGCTTCGAAGGAAGACGGTCATGCGCCTCTACGCCGCACTGCTCCTCGCGACTGCGACTTCCGCGGCGGCGCAAAGTCCCGGCTGGCGGCTGACCCCGGACGGATACGGCCCCCTTCGGATCGGCATGAGCCGGGCCGAGGTCGCCCGCATCGTCGGCGCGCCCCTGGAGGGGGAGGAACAGACCGAGGGTTGCATTGAGACGCATGCGGCACGCGGCTGGAGCGGCATGTGGTTCATGTTTGAAGACGGCCGCCTCAGCCGAGTCTCCATATCGGTCCGGAGCCGGGTGACGACACCGCGGGGCGTCGGCGTCGGCGCCAGCGAGGCGGCCGTGCGCCGAGCCTATCCGCGCGGGCTCCGGATCGAGCCGCACCATTATGAAGGCCTGCCCGGCCGCTATCTCACCTTCTGGCTGCGCCCGAACGCGCGCGGCGTCCGCTTCGAAACCGACCGGACGCGCCGCGTCCGGACGATCCACGCCGGCGGCCCTTCGATCCAATATGTCGAGGGCTGCCTCTAGCCCCGCCGTCCCTCGAAATATGTCCGCTTGGCAGCCATCGAGACCGATCAATGGTAAGTGGCATGCGTCGACTGGTAGCTGACGATGCGTGCCGGCCGACCGGGGGCGTCAAAATCCGTCTCGAGCGTGTAGCGTTGGAAATTGGAATGACCCCACGTCCAGATGAATGGCAGGTCGAAGATCGCACAGGCGAGTTCCGGCGGGAGGCCGTGCGTTCCGCACTCCTCGAACGACGCAAAATCGTTGACCGACAAGGCCGCCAGGCGTTCGCGACAGTCGGTATTCCCGCCGCATTCAATCTGCACGGAGGCCGGTTCTCTTTCCATACGGCGTCGGAAGGCGTCGAGGATCGCCACCGCGTGCCGCGCGGCGGCCACATCGACCGCAGCGAAGAAAGGCGCGTCTTGCCCAAGTCGTGCGCAGGCATTGGCGGTAGCGGCCATCGACCAGCGGCCGCGGGGCAAGGCGTGGAAAGTCGCCTGCTGCTGGCTTCGCCGGACGCGCAAGGGCGCCGTCCACCAGTCCGGCGGCGGAATCGAGACAAAGGTACTGCTATCGAACCGCCACTGGCCTTCGGAGCGAGAATCTGTCTCTACCACGAGGCGGTTCGCGCCGCACATCCCGCGGGACACGGCGCGCACGGATGACCTGAACACAAAGTCGGCGCCGGCTCGATGAACGTCTACGGATTGCAGATGCAACCCCGCCCCGACGATCGGATCGACCCGCGGGGCAAGCTCCTCTCGCGGGACCAGCCATGCGTCGCGTAATGTAATTCCGCTGAAATCGAGCGCGGGCTGAGCGCTCGCCGCCCCGCTTCCGATCAGACTGGCCAATACCAATAGGACGCGTCCGCCGCGCATCATGCCAGCATATATCATGAGCGCGTTTGCGGCAAAGCACGGGGCGAGGATCGAATCTGCCTGTTTCTACCCAAATGCTGCCGCAGGCAGACGTGGACGCACATATGTCGGAGGTGGACATGGCGCGGGCATGTTCTTCTCGCAAAGCCCCCCGCTAAGGCCTCTCAGGCCGCGCAGCGGGCGAGGATTTCCAGCCCTTCGGTCGCGGTCGCCTCGTCTATGACCAGCGGTGGGAAGAGGGTGAGCACGTCGCCCTCGGCGGCGACAAGCAGGCCCTGCGTCTCGCATTTCGCCTTGATCCTCTCCGCCCGCGCCTCGTCGCCGGTAACGATCCCGAGGGCGAGGCCTTGGCCCTGGACGGAGCCGAGGCCGAGGGCGGCCAGCCGCTCGACGAAAAGTCGGTTCATCGCGTCCACATTGGCGAGGAGCTTCCTCCCGTTGCGGCGCCACAAGGCGAGGTTGGCGAGGGCTGCGGCGACGCTGCGCGGATGCCAGCCGTAGGTGGAATAAGCGCCGACCTCGAGCATCGCTTCGGCGACCGGAGCGGTGGTCAGCGTCGCGCCCATCGGCGCGAAGCCGGCGGTGATCGCCTTGGCGAGGACGAGGATGTCCGGCCGGACGCCGCTATGCTCGGCAGCGAACATCTTGCCGGTGCGGCCGAAGCCGGTGGCAACTTCATCGAGTATCAGAAGGGTGCCGTAGCGGTGGCACAGGCTTTCGACGCCGCGCATGAAGCCCGGCTCCGGGACGACGGCGCCGAGGTTGCAGATCACCGGCTCCAGGATCATGGCGGCGACGTCGCGTCGCTTCAGCGCCGTCTCCACCTGGGCCAGGCGCGCCTCGTCGAACGGCGGCTTGATCGCGCGCGGCGCGGCCAGGGCCAGGCGCGGGAACAGGCCGCTCGTCTCGGCATCGCCGATGCTGCGGGGGCCGAGCGTATCGCCGTGATAGCAATCCTCTACCGTGACGAAGCGCGAGCGGCCGGTGTGGAGCATCGCCGCCTGGAGCGCGATCTCGACCGCCTCGCTGCCGCCGGTCGCCCGGAAGCAACGCGCAAGGCGGCCTGGCGCGATCTCGACGAGCTGCTTGGCCAGATCCTCCCACGGCGCATATCGATGGCCGGGATAGACATAAGCGGGGCCGTCGAATTCGCGCAGGGCGGCCTCGATCTCGGTTACGCTCCAGCCGAGATTGCCGACGCACCAGCCGCTCTGGAAGTCGATCGCGTTGCGCCCGCCGGCGGCGGCGACCCGGCAGCCCTTCGTCGCCACCACCTCGAACGGCGCCGCGCTCTTCGGATACGCGAGATAGGCCATCGCCGGCTCCTCGCCGGCTGAACGTCCCGCGTTGCGATGCGATCCTCAGTCGCGCGGGTCGTAAGCGTGGGGGAGGTCGCCCTCCTGGGGGCGGCGGTAGCGGTCGCGCAGCCGCGTCTGGCGGTTTTCGAGCGGCTGACGGACGCCGTCGATCCAGACCGCCTCGACGTTGCTGGACAGCTCGAGCGGGTCGCCGCTCCAGATCACGACGTCGCCGCGCCGGCCGGGGCGGAGCGAGCCGATCTCGCCGCCGAGGCCGAACGCCTCGGCCGGCCGCGCCGTGATCGCGGCGAAGGCTTCGTCCCAGCTCAGCCCGGTATGGCCGGGCACGCGGGTGATGGCGACGAGATTGCCGGCATATTGGGTCTCGACCCTGACCTGGCGCGCCTCGTCGTCGTTGATCATGCCGATGCCTACCTGGACGCCGGCCTGGCGCATCCGGCCGATGTTCGACTGGGTGGCGGCGAGCTGTTCGAAGCTCGCGGGAAGGTCGTTCAGCGCATTGGCGATGACCGGCACGCCCGCCGCCGCGATCTCGCGGGCGACGCGCCAGCCTTCGGTCGCGCCGACCAGGATCAGGCGCAGCCGCGGGAATTCGCGCTTCAGCGCCAGCGCCTGGAGGATGTCGGCCGCGCGCTCGACATGGATGAGCAGGAACTGGCGGCCCTGCACCACCGGCACCAGCGCCGCGGCGTCGAAGCGGGTCAGGAGGACGTCGTCGCGGCGGGTGTTGCCGGTGATGACGCTCGGATTCTCCTCCACGTCCTCGGGGGGCACGGGCTGCCCTCCGGCGCGCGCGCCGCCGCTGCTGATCGGGACGCGAAGCTCGCCCGCCTCGCGGAGCGCGTTGCGGAGGAGGACGTGGGCGGAGGGGCGGCTGCCGCCGGCCTGGGTGGCGCCCTCCTCGCCGAACTCGACGAACTGGAACAGGCGGCGGCGGGTGACCGGCTGCATGTCGGCGCCGAGATCGATGAGAGCGCCCTGGCCCGCGAAGATGCTGCGCGACGCGCCCGGCGCAACGATCGCGCGGGTCACGCCCGCGGCGCGGTTGACGGCGATCGAGGCGTTCTCCGGGTTGATCGCCGGGGCGACGTCGATCGCGGCGCTGAACGGCGAATTCGCGGCGGAGACGTCATTGGTCGGGTTTACCGCGTCCACTTCGACCAGGCCCATGCGCGAGAAGCCGGCGACGATGCCGGGCGTGACCCAGCGGCCCTGGGCGTCGACCACGGTCGCGCCCGCCGGCACCGTTACGCCGCGCCCCGCCGCCACGACGCGGCCGTTGGCGATGACGACGGTGCCGCCGTCGATCGGCGCGGTGCCGTCGCCGAGCACCACCCTGCCGCCGGTGATCGCCACCGTCTGGGCGAGGGCGGGCGCGGCGGTGGAAACGAGAACTGCCGCAAGAGCCGCTCGGGCCGAGCGAAGTCGAGGTCCGCTGCCGAGCGAACGGAGAGCCGCCATCAGCCCCTTCACTTCACGTCCCCTTCGCCCGGCTGGCCGAGCTCGAAGTCGGTGACCGGGCGCAGGCGCGGATTGTTCATGTCGTAGAGCAAGGCGCCGTCGATCCAGACCTGCTGGGGACGGGTGTAGACGCTGTAGGGATTGCCGTTCCACAGCACGACGTCGGCGCGCTTGCCGACGCGCAGGCTTCCCGTCTCATTCTCGATGCCGAGCGCCCGCGCCGGATTGAGGCTCAGCCAGCGCCAGGCCTCCTCGTCGGAGATCCGGATGCCCATCCGCCGCCCGTCCGCCAGCGCCTTGGCCGCCTCCTGGTTGAGGCGCTGGATTCCGTTCGGGTCGTCGGAATGGACGATCGCGCAGGCGCCGGCGGCGTGGACCATGGGGATGTTCTCGTTGATCGCGTCGTAGGATTCCATCTTGAAGCCCCACCAATCCGCCCACATCGAGGCGCAGGTCCCGCTGTCGCGGAGCAGGTCGGCGATCTTGTAGGCCTCGACCGCGTGGTGGAAGCTGGCGATCCGGAAGCCGAACTCGCGCGCCATGTCGAGCATGATCGCCATCTCGTCGGCGCGGTAGCAATGGTTGTGGACCAGCATCCGGCCCTCGAGCACCTCCACCAGAGTGTCCATCTGGAGGTCGCGCGGCGTGTTGGGGTCGCGGGCGCGGCGCTCGCGATATTCGACGGCGCGCTGCCAGGTGGCGCGCATCACGGCGACATTGCCCATCCGCGTCTGCGGCATGGTGTTGCGCGCGCCGTAGACGCGCTTGGGATTCTCGCCGCAGGCCATCTTGAGGCCGCGCGGCGCGCCGGGGAAGCGCATCGCCTGGACGGTGCGGGCGGGGACGTTGCGGACGACGACGCTGCGGCCGCCGAACAGGTTCGCCGAGCCCGGCAGGATCTGGAGGGTGGTGACGCCGCCATTGGCGAGCGCGCGGGTGAAGCCCGGATCCTGCGGCCAGACGCTGTGCTCGGCCCAGACTTCGGGACGGACCGGGTTGGTCGCCTCGTTGCCGTCCGAATGGGCCTCGACGCCGGGGCTCGGATAGTCGCCCAGGTGACTGTGGTCGTCGATGATGCCGGGCGTGACCCAGCGGCCGCTGCCGTCGATCCGGGTCGCGCCTTCCGGAATCGGCGTGTCCGGCCCGCCGATCGCCTGGATCCGCCCGTCGACCATCACCAATGTGCCGTTCTCGATCCGGGCGCCTTCGCCGTCGAAGATCGTGGCGCCGGTGATCGCGGTCGGCGTGCTCGGATAGGGCCGGTAGGTCGAGGGATAGGGATCGGCGGGCGGCGTGTATCGCGGCGGCGCGGCCTTGGCGGCCGGCGGCGGCGCCGCCGCCGATTGCGCCTCCGTCCGCCCGCTCGCGCAGCCGATCAGCGCCGCCGCCGTCAGCGATGCGACGGCGGCGAAGCGCAGCCTAGGGTCCGTACTCAAGACCCGCAACGGCCGTGACGGAGCGGATTTTGGTCCAGGGCAAGGAGCGAGGAGGGAGCGATGCTGTGCATCGTGACCGACGAGGGACATGGCCCTGGCCCAAAAGCCGCCCGCCGCTTCGCGGTCGTG
>JAXDPC010000121.1:0-5934 GCA_034668525.1 Sphingomonadales bacterium | reverse complement strand
GACCGGCCGATGACGCTGGCGGGCGTGCCCTCGGGCTTCCTGCCCTGGCTCGCCGCCGACCTCGCACGCGCCGCAGCGCACCGAGGCGGCCGTGCCGTGTTCGTCGCGCCCGACGAAGCGGCGATGCGCCATATCCAGGATGCCGCGGGCTATTTCGCGCCCGAGCTCGAGATCCTCGCTTTCCCCGCCTGGGACTGCCTCCCCTACGACCGCGCCTCGCCCTCGCTGCGCGCGACTTCCGAGCGGCTGGCGACCCTGCACGCTCTGCAGCGCAAGGCGGAGCGGCCCCAGCTCCTCGTCACCACGATCAACGCGGCGCTGCAGCGTACGCTGACTCCCTTCCGCATCCGCCAGCTCGTCGCGCGGCTCGCGCCCGGCGAACGGATCGACCGCGACCGGCTGGCCGCCCTGCTCGCGGCCAACGGCTACCACCGCACCGACACCGTCCAGGACGCCGGCGAGTTCGCGGTGCGCGGCGGCCTCGTCGACCTTTTCCCGGCGGGCGAGAGCGAGGGGCTGCGGCTCGATTTCTTCGGCGACGAGATCGAGAGCGTGCGCCGCTTCGACCCGGCGACGCAGCGCACCGTCGGCACCGCGCAAGGCGGCTTCACCCTCCTTCCCGCCTCCGAGACCCTGCTCGACGAGGACAGCGTCAGGAGCTTCCGCTCGCGCTACCGCGAGAAGTTCGGCGCGACCGCGACCGGCGACCCCCTGTATCAGGCGGTCTCCGAAGGCCGCCGCCTCGCCGGCATCGACCATTGGCTGCCCCTTTTCGAGGAGCGGCTGGCCACGCTGTTCGACCATCTCGGCGACGACGATCTGATCGTCCGCGACGCCCACGACGCCGGCGCCGCCGACGCGCGCTTCGAGGCGATCGCCGATTATTACGAGAACCGGAAGCGCTCCCAGTCCTCCGATCCGGGCTCCTACCGGCCGCTCGAGCCCGAGACGCTCTATCTCACGCGCGACGAATGGGAAAAGATCGTCGCGGATCGCCCCCTCCATCTGGCGACGCCGTTCCGCGAGCCCGAGAGCGGCCGCGTCGTCGATTTCGAGGTCGACGCGGCGCGCGATTTCGCTCCGGAGCGGGCGAACAACGCCAACGTCTACGAAGCGGTCGTCGCCCACGTCGCGGAGCTTCGACGCGCCAAGAAGAAGGTCGTGCTCGCCAGCTACTCCCGCGGCGCGCGCGAGCGACTGAAGGGCCTGCTCGCCGACCACGGGCTGTCGAAGGCGGCCGAGGCCGAGACCTGGCAGGAGGCGCTCGGCGCCGCCGCCAAGGGCCAGGTCGCGCTCGCGGTGATCCAGCTCGACCACGGCTTCGCCGGCGCCGACGTCGCACTCCTCACCGAGCAGGACATGCTCGGCGACCGCCTGGTCCGTCGGCGCAGGCGCCGCAAGTCGGCCGACGCCTTCATGTCGGAGCTGTCGACGCTCAGCCCCGGCGACCTCGTCGTCCATGCCGACCACGGCATCGGCCGCTACGAGGGCCTGACCCGGATCCCGGTCGGCACCAGCCCGCACGACTGCGTCGCATTGGAATATGCGGGCGGCGACAAGCTCTACGTTCCGGTCGAGAATATCGACGTCCTCTCCCGCTACGGCAGCGACTCGGAGGGGGTCGCGCTCGACCGGCTCGGGGGCGAGGCCTGGCAGCGGCGCAAGGCGCGGATGAAGGAGCGCATCCGCGCGATCGCCGGCGAGCTGATCAAGACCGCCGCCGAGCGCGCCGTCCGCCCCGGCAAGGTGATCGAGCCCGACACCAGCTACGCCGCCTTCGCCGACCGCTTTCCCTATGAGGAGACCGACGACCAGGACCGCGCCATCGCCGACGTCTTCGCCGATCTCGAGGCGGGCAAGCCGATGGACCGTTTGGTCTGCGGCGACGTCGGCTTCGGCAAGACCGAGGTCGCGCTCCGCGCCGCCTTCGCCGCCGCCATGGCCGGCCTCCAGGTCGCCCTGATCTGCCCGACCACCCTGCTCGCCCGCCAGCATTACAACACCTTCTGCGAACGTTTCCGCGGCTTCCCTATCGAGATCGGCCGCCTCTCCCGCCTGGTGCCGCCCAAGGAGGCGAAGACGAGCCGCGAGCGTCTCGCCACGGGCCAGCTCGACATCGTCGTCGGCACCCACGCTTTGCTCGCCAAAGGCGTCGTGTTCAAGAATCTGGGCCTGGTGATCGTCGACGAGGAGCAGCGCTTCGGCGTCACCCACAAGGAGCGGCTCAAGAATCTGCGCGCCGACGTCCATGTGCTGACCCTCACCGCCACGCCGATCCCGCGGACCCTCCAGATGGCGATGTCCGGCCTGCGCGAGCTCAGCGTCATCCAGACCCCCCCGGTCGACCGGCTGGCGGTCCGCACCTACGTCATGCCCTGGGACCCGGTCGTCATCCGCGAGGCTCTGCTCAGGGAGCATTATCGCGGCGGCCAGACCTATTTCGTCGCCCCGCGCGTCGCCGATCTCCCCGATCTGGAAAAGTATCTCCGCGACGAGGTGCCCGAAGTCCGCTTCGTCACCGCCCACGGCCAGATGGCGGCGACCGAGGTCGAGGAGAAGATGTCGGCCTTCTACGACCGCAAGTACGACGTGCTGCTCTCGACGACGATCGTGGAATCGGGCCTCGACATCCCCTCGGCCAACACCCTCATCATCCACCGCGCCGAGCGCTTCGGCCTCGCCCAGCTCTACCAATTGCGCGGCCGCGTCGGCCGCGCCAAGACCCGCGCCTACGCTTATTTCACGACGCCGCCGACGCGCACCGTCACCGAGGCCGCCGACAAGCGCCTCCAGGTCCTGGCCAATCTCGATTCATTGGGCGCCGGCTTCCAGCTCGCCAGCCACGACCTCGACATCAGGGGGGCCGGCAACCTGCTCGGCGACGAGCAGTCCGGCCACATCAAGGAAGTCGGTTTCGAGCTCTACCAGTCGATGCTCGAGGACGCGATCCTGGAGGCGAAGGCCGGCGGCGGCGCGAAGCCGGTCGAGGATTTCTCGCCCCAGATCACGGTCGACGCGCCGATCATGATCCCCGAGGATTATGTCCCCGATCTCGACCTCAGGATGGGCCTCTACCGGCGGATGAACGAGTTCGAGGCGCCGGCGGAGATCGAGCCCTTCGCCGCCGAGCTGATCGACCGCTTCGGCAAGATCCCCGTCGAGACCGAGAACCTGCTGAAGGTGATCGAGATCAAGCTGAACTGCCGCCGCGCCTGCATCGTCAAGCTGGACGTCGGCGCCAAGGGTGCCCTGGTCCATTTCCACAACGATTCGTTTCCCGACATCGAGGGGCTGATCGCGTACGTCCAGCATCTCAAGGGCACCGCCAAGCTGCGGCCGGACTCGAAGCTGGTCGTCACGCGCAACTGGCCCGATCCCGCCGCGCGCGTGAACGGCGCCCTCCAGCTCAGCCGGGGCCTGGCGAAGATATTGGGGTAGCAAGTTCCTCCCCGTGCGCAGCATGGGGAGGGGGACCACCCGGGTGGTGGAGGGGTGACTGGCTCGGCCTGCGCCTGCTACCCCTCAACCATCGGTGAATGGGGACGGCGCGATCAGAGCTTCCCGAACGCCACGCCTCTCCAGCCCCAGCCCGCGCCCTGCGCGGCCTCGATCAGCGGCGCCTTCAGCTCCTTGGCGTTGAAGCGATATTGATAGACCTTGCCGAAGGCGAGATCCTCCTCGCGGAACGCGTAAGCGGTGCCGAAGCTGATCTCCTTCTTCTGCCCGCGAAACGCGCTGGCGGCGAGCGACAGGCTCGGGACGCCGGCGCGCCACACGACCGACCATTCCTGGTCGACCGCGCGGACCTCTTCATTCTCCGCATCGAGCTTCATCAGCACCTTGAACGCGCGCTCGAGCCCGGCCTTGGCGAAGGTCTCGTACCAGCGCGCGTCGACGATCTTCCATTCGGCGACCAGGTCCACGCCTTCGGCCGCGCCGTCGCGCACCGTGAAGGGGGCGGTGTCGCGGTTGACCGCGAGCAGCCGCCGCCTCAGCTCCTCGACGCTCTGCTTCTCCACCCCCGCCGGCGCCGCCTTGGTCCCGGTCAGCCAGTCGAACAAGCCCATTCCATCCTCCCCTTGGGACGGGGGAGACCTACCTATTCGTCTCGGCGAAGGAAATGGGGGTACCCTACCCGCTTTGCGGACCGAGAGACGCTCGACCCCCGGCTACTGATTGTCGCGATTGGCGTTGGTGTTGTCGCGCGAGCGGCGGTCGGCGCGCATCCGGTCGAGCTGCTGGATGCTGCGTTCGCGGATCCGGGCCCATTCGGCCGCCGAGCGGCAGGTGGTCTGCGGCATCATCGAGCCGGTGCGCACCTCGCGGCGGCAGACGACCCGATTCTCCTCCTCGCGACGGCGCTCGGCCTCGCGCTCGCCGGTGACGGTGATGTCGGAGTCGGCGGACGGGGCGGCGCGCTCGCCGGCCGCGGGGGCCGGCGCCTCCGTTCTCGGCGCAGGGACCTCCCGGTCGGGTATCCGGTCCTGCGAGAAGCCGCCGACAGGCTCGGCCATCGCTCCGCCCGGCTCCGCCGCGAACGCCGCGAACGGGACCGCCGCCAATGCTGCGGCCGAGAGCATCAGTCGGTACATATCCCACTCCCCCACGAGCCAAACCATTCGGTTAGCATAGAATATCGGCGGCGCGAACAGGCTGTTTAGGAGCGGCGCGGACAGGGCCCGGCCGCGCGCACGGATTGGCGCGAAATCCCAAATGATGGCCGATCGCCCGACGCGCCGAGCGCCCCAGGCGCGGCGCCTTTTCGGACAAGTCTTTGCAAGAATTGGACTTTCCCGATCTGGCACGGGTCGTGCTGAGCAAGTTGCATCATTGATCCGGGCCCGGGGCCCGCTCCGCCAGGGGAACGAACATGCACGACGGCAACCTCTTCACCCGCGACGACACTTTCCTCGGCGTCTGCGAGGCGATCGGCGAGGATTTCCGGATCAGCCCGCTGCTGCTGCGGCTCGGCATGACCGCCTTCCTCTTCTTCAACCCCCTCGCCGCGGTCGCGACCTATCTGGGCGCCGGGACCCTCGTCGCCTTGTCGCGCTGGATCGCCCCCAACCCGCGCGTCGCGGCGCCCGCCGCCGCGGAGCCGGAGGCCGTGTCGGCGGAGCCGGAGCCGCTGGCGATCGCCGCCTGAGCGAGCGCGCTTGCAGCGGCGGCGGCTTTATGATCGACTGCGCGTCGTGGCCTCCGCTTCCGCCTCGACCAGCCGCCCCATCGCAGGCGACGCCGTCTTCTGGGCGAAGTCGCGGCTGCTGATGCTCAAGCGCATGGCGAGGGACTCGGCCGACCGGCAGCGGCGGCCGTTGCAGCGGCTTGCCGCGCTGCCTGCGGACTCGGCTCCGCTCGCCCGCGACGAGCGGCCGCTCTACGCGCTCACCGAACCGCGCGAGCGCGAGCTCGAGCTCGGCAAGGTGCAGAACCTTCGCGTCGGCGCAGCCGCGGTCGACGGCCTGCTGATCGAGGCGGGCGAGACGTTCAGCTTCTGGCGCGCGGCGGGGCGCGCGACCCGGGCCAAGGGCTATGTGATCGGCCGCGAGCTGCGCCAGGGCTGCATGATCCCGACGGTCGGCGGCGGCCTCTGCCAGCTCACCAACGCCCTTTCGCGGGTCGCTCATGCCGCCGGAATGGAGATCGTCGAGCGTCACAGCCACAGCGCCCGGCCGGACGGGCTGTTCGTCGACGGCGCCACCGACGCGACGGTATTCTGGAACTATATCGATTTCCGCTTCCGCGCGCCGCGCCGCGTGCGGATCGGCGCCCGCCTGACCGAGAGGAATCTGGTCGTCCGGCTGGACGCCGTGCCGTGAGCGCGACTCCCCGCAGCTGCGCGAGCTGCGACGAGGCCGGGTGCGCGATGCACAGGCGTCACGGGCTGAAAGCGGCGCCGGCCGAGCGCACCGCCTATGTCGTGGACGATGCCTG
>JAXDPC010000120.1:0-5775 GCA_034668525.1 Sphingomonadales bacterium | reverse complement strand
GGCGTGCTGATCGGCGCCGTGGCGATGGCGGCGGCCTCGGGCTTCTTCGTCCGGCGTTATTTGCTCGCCCATCCCGAAGTGCTGCCCGAAGCGATGGAAAGGCTGCAGGCGCGGGAGGCGGAGGCGGCACAGCGCGCTGTCGCACCGGTCGTCGATCGCCACCGCGCGGCGCTGGAGACGCCCTATCACGGCGCCTGGGCGGGGGCCGAGCGGCCCGACGTCGTGCTGGTCGAATTCTTCGATTATGCCTGCGGCTATTGCCGGGCCAGCAACCCGCATGTCGAGCGGCTGCTGCGCGAGGATCCGCGGCTGCGGGTGGTCTGGCGCGATTTTCCGGTGCTCGGCCCGGCGAGCGAGCAGGCGGCGGCCGCGAGCCTGGCAGCGGCGCGCGCCGGGCGGTTCCGACCCTTTCACGACGCGCTGTTCGGCGCGGGACGGCCGAGCGTGGCGACGATCGCCGCGGCGCGGCAGGCGGCCGGTCTCGGCGAGGTCGCGCTCAACGAGGAGGCGCGGCACGAGCTGGAGAGGAATATCGAGCTCGCCCGCGAGATCGGAGCGGTGGGAACGCCGACCTTCGTCGTCGGCGACCAGGTCCTCCAGGGCGCCGTCGGCTACGAAGCCCTGCGCGACGCGATCGCCGAGGCGCGGACGAGGCGGGAATAGGGGACGGATAGGGGACAGTTACTTTGACCCTCGGCGGTGCCGGTTCGGCGAGGCGGGGTCTGAAAGCAACTGTCCCTTCAGCCCTTGAATCCCTGCGCCACCACGTACCATTCGGAGGAGCCCTTGCGGCTGGCGGGGGGCTTGGCGTGCTTGACCGAGGAGAAGCGGCGCTTCAATTCGGCGACGAGCTGGTGGTCGGCGCCGCCGGCGAGGACCTTGGCGAGGAAGGCGCCGCCGGGGCGCAGGATCTCGACGGCGAAGTCGAGGGCCGCCTCGACCAGGCCCATGGTCCGCAGATGATCGGTCTGGGGGTGGCCGACGGTGTTCGCGGCCATGTCGGAGAGGACGAGATCGGCCTCGCCGCCGAGCGCCTCGCGCAGGCGCTGCGGCGCCTCCTCGGCCATGAAATCGAGCTGGAGGAGGTCGGCGCCGTCGATCGGATCGGTCGGCAGGAGGTCGATGCCGACGATCCGGGCCAAAGGCGCGCGCTTGCGCACGACCTGGGTCCAGCCGCCGGGCGCGACGCCGAGATCGACGACGCGCCTGACACCCTTCAGCACGCCGAAGCGGTCGTCGAGCTCGATCAACTTGTAGGCGGCACGGGAGCGATAGCCTTCCGCCTTGGCGCGCTTCACATAGGGATCGTTGAGCTGGCGCTCGAGCCATTTGGTCGAGCCGACCTTGCGGCCCTTGGCGGTGCGGACGCGCTTCATGGGCGGGGGTGGGGACAGTTACTTTTCCGCACGGCACGGCCAGCCTTGCGCCGCCGTGCGGAAAAGTAACTGTCCCCTTTCATATGTCGTAGCCGTCGCGGGCCATGAGGGAGCGCAGGATGCCCTCGCGGATGCCGCGGTCGGCTACGCCCAAAGTCTCGGCCGGCCACATGTCCATGATCGCCTCGAGAATCGCGCAGCCGGCGACGACGAGGTCGGCGCGCTCGGTGCCGATGCAGGGGAGGGCGGCGCGCTCCTCGTGGCTCATCCGCGACAGCATCCCGCTCACCCGCCGCATCGCCTCGGCGGGCATCATCAGGCCGTCGACCTGGCGGCGGTCGTAGCTGGGCAAGGCGAGGTGGACGCTGGCGAGGGTGGTGACGGTGCCGCTGGTGCCCATCAGGCGGACGCCGTGCCGATATTTGGGCAGCAGCTCGGCGAAGCGGCGGAAGGCGTGGCGCACGCGCTCCTTCATCCGGCCGTAGGCGGCGCGGCGCTCGGCCGGATCGACGAGGTCCTGGCTCTCGCTCTCGGTCAGGGAGGCGACGCCCCAGGGCGCCGACCACCAGCATTTGATCCGCGGCGCATCGCCGTCGGTGTCGATCAGGACGAGCTCGGTCGAGCCGCCGCCGATGTCGAAGATCAAGGCGGGACCGTCGCCGGGCTCGAGCAGGCGGTGGCAGCCCAGCATGGCGAGACGCGCCTCCTCCTCCGGGGAGATGATCTCGAGGCAGATGCCGGTCTCGCGCCGCACCCGCTCGACGAACTGGCGGCCGTTGACGGCGCGGCGACAGGCCTCGGTGGCGACCGAGCGGGCGAGGGTGACGCGGCGGCGGCGCAGCTTCTCGGCGCAGACCGAGAGGGCGCCCAATGCGCGCTCGATCGCGCCGTCCGAGATCCTGCCGCTGGTGCCGAGGCCCTCGCCCAGGCGGACGACGCGGGAGAAGGCGTCGATGACGACGAAGCCGGTCTCGGCCGGCCGGGCGATCAGGAGCCGGCAATTGTTGGTGCCGAGATCGAGCGCGCCGTAAGTGTGGCGGGAGAAGCGCCGCTGCGGTGCGCCGTCGGGGAAAACGGTGGCCGTCTCGGCCGGATCGGGACCCGGCATCTGCGGCTCGGTGGCGGCTTCGGACGCCATCTGCGGCACTCAATGTTCTCATTGCGGACGGCGAGAGGCCGGCCGCTGACTTGCCGCCGAGACTACACAAGCGCCGCGTCCTCGGCAAGTTCGCGGAGGGGACAGTCACTTTCGGGACGCGGCGGACGTCGCTTTCTACGGGGAGCGTGAAAGTGACTGTCCCCGGGAGGCGGAGGGGACAGTCACTTTCGGGACGCTGCGAACTTCGCTTCTTGACAGCGCGCGCGAAAGTGACTGTCCCCGGACACGATGTTCCGCTCGCTCTACGACTGGATGGTGCGCGTCGCGCGCCACCGCCACGCCATACCGGCGATGGCGGCGGTGTCGTTCGCCGAGAGCAGCTTCTTCCCGATCCCGCCCGACGTCATGCTGGTGCCGATGGTGCTCGCGCGGCGCGACCAGGCCTATTGGATCGCGACCGTCTGCACCATCGCCTCGGTCGCCGGAGGCATCTTCGGCTATGCGATCGGATATTTTCTGTACGACACGGTCGGGCTTTGGCTGGTGAACCTGTACGGGATGCACGACGCCGCCGCGGAATATCGCGCCTGGTACGCGGAGTGGGGCGCCTGGGTGATCCTGGTCAAGGGGCTGACGCCGATCCCGTTCAAGCTGGTGACGATCGCCAGCGGCCTCGCCCAGTTCAACCTGCCTTTGTTCATCCTGCTCGCCGCCCTCACCCGCGGCGTCCGCTTCTTCGCCATGGCCTTCCTCCTCCGGCGCTACGGCAAGCCGATCCAGCGCTTCATCGAG
The DNA here is from genome assembly GCA_034668525.1 of Sphingomonadales bacterium. Classification (GTDB taxonomy): domain Bacteria; phylum Pseudomonadota; class Alphaproteobacteria; order Sphingomonadales; family Sphingomonadaceae; genus Allosphingosinicella. The sequence goes on along the minus strand of JAXDPC010000120.1, from coordinate 2,508 downwards.
GAGCGGCTGACCCTGGTCAGCTGGGGCTTCCTCGGCCTCATCGCCGGCGGCTTCGCGCTGGTCACCCTGCTCTGAGCGAGCTAACCTGACCCGCAGGAACGGGGGAGGAAGAGGATGATCGCGACGCTGGCTGCTCTGGCGCTGCTGGCCGCCCCGCCGGCGCTGGCCGCTTTCACCCCGCAGCCTGACCTCGACTGGCTGGCCGGCTACTGGCTCTCCTGCGAGGACGGAAGCGACGTCGCCGAGACCTGGAGCGCGCGCCGCGGCGGGGTGATGATGGGCTATACCATCACCACCGGCCGCCAGGCCTTCTCCTGGGAGCAGATGCGGATCGAGGCGGGCGTGCCGGGCCCCGGCGATCTCAGCTTTTACGCGCAGCCGCGCGGCGCGGACGCGGCGGTCGCCTTCCGCCTGGTCCACGCGGGTCATGACGAGGCGGTGTTCGAGAACCCCTCCCACGATTTCCCGCAGCGGGTCATCTACCGCCGCGCCGGCGACCGCCTCACCGGCCGCATCGAGGGCGCCGACGGCGCGGGCCACGAATGGCATTATCGCGCGGCACCGCTCAACACCCGCTGCCCGTGGCCCTAGCGAAAGCGAAATGATGCTCGAGCTGCTGCTGCTCGTCCTGGTCGTCAACGCGGTCTATTCAATCCGCAAGATCGCCGAGGACTGGCGTGGGGGGCGGCGCGACTGGGCCGCGATCGGACTGTTCGGGCTGGCCGGCCTCTACGGCCTCATCGGCTGGGCCGCCTACGACGCGCTGAGCACGACAGTGCACGCCGTCGCGCGCCATTATGCGCGCTAGGCCGCGAGGCGCGCCTTATTGGGTGCCGATGAAATCGACGGCGCGCATGCTGTTCCTGTCCACCCAGACGTAGGACTCGCCGCCGGCCGAGCCCTCCGGCAGGCGATAGCTGACGATCCAGTGCGGACCGTCCTCCTCGACGGTGACGGGGCCGGGATGGCGGCGGCCGTCCCAGCCTCTTTCCTCCATGTAGGAATCGGCGACCCGGCGGGCCGCGTCCTGCGCGCGCTGGCGGGGGTCGCTCGGGGCGCAGGCCGACAGAGCGAGGAGCAAGGCGAGGGCGGCTTTCATGTCGCGCAAATGGCAGCGCCGCCGATGCGGCGCCATGCCGCGGCGGGGGAAGGGCTGCGCGTTTAGTCCTCGTCGCGGGTGCGGGTGGTGGCGTCGCCGACGTCGCGGTCGTGGCCGCTCTTGTCGCTGAAGAAGGCGGCGGCGAACAGGCCGCAGCCGAGCAGCATCGACAGGAACACGCCGGCGATGGTCGCGATCACCATATGGACCCGGAGCTGGCCGTGGAGCGACAGATACCAGAGCGCGCCGGCGACCATCAGCACGCCGGCGGCGGCGATCCAGATCAGGCTGCGCTTGAAATCGGCGAGGGCGTTGGCGCGGTCATCGGGCATAGGAGGGTAACCAGCAGAGGGAGGGGGCGTTCCGCAAAGGGACAGCCTATCTGGCTGTCCTCCCACGGCACGACAAGGGGGCGGCCAGACAGGAAAAAAGGGGGACGGTGTACATTTGGCGCGGCGGCGCCCGCTTCGCCAGAAGCGAGCGCGCCCAATGCATACTGTCCCCGTCAGCGGCGAAACCCGATGGTGCAGAAGCGGTGCTCAGCGAGCATGGCCGCCCGATGACCAGCGCCGAGTTGCTGGCAGCGGTGCCGGCTAAGGGTGTTGCTGTCGGTGGGGATAAGCCGCTGATGAGTTTCGGATCAACGCTATCACGTGATCGCCGATTCAATCTTAGCCCCAGGCGGGTGTTCCTCACGGCGCGCCCGCCTAGATAGCATTTGTATGGCCGAATCGCTAAAGAATCGCAAGCGAGGTCACCGATAGGACGATGAGCGGACCCAGGCGGACAAGTTCAAGGACGCCGCCCGCAAGCTAGGCTGCGATGAGGACGAAGCGCGCTGGGAAGCGCGGCTGCGGAAGGTGGCAACGGCTAAGCCGGAGCCGGAGAAGCCGGAATAATGGGGTGCAGCCACCATGCCAACAGCCCACATGATCCATGGCTATCTTGGTGCCGGCAAGACGACCCTTGCCCACCGGCTGGAGCAGGAGTTGCCCGCCATTCGCTTCACCCATGATGAGTGGATGGCTCGCCTCTACGGGATTGATCCGCCCGTCGAGCACTTCGCAGATTATGGCTCAAGGGTGTCCGCGCAGATCGACTCTTTGTGGTCGCGATGCCTGCAACTTGGCCTTGACGTGGTCCTCGACCTGAACTTCTGGACCCGGCGCGATCGCGACGCGACGCGGATGAAAGCACAATCTCTCGGCGCGGCGGTTCGCCTTTACCGCCTTACCTGTCCTGACGAGGTAGCTTGGCACCGGATCAAGAGGCGCAACGCCTCCCTCGACAAGAGCAGCCTCTTCATCGCGCGGAACACGTTTGAGGTTCTAAGAGCCAAGTTCGAGCCGCTCGACCCGGATGAGGAGCGGGAAGAGATCGCTTCCTTGAAGTGACACGTCATTAGCCGT
>JAXDPC010000119.1:0-2876 GCA_034668525.1 Sphingomonadales bacterium | reverse complement strand
CAGGGCATTTGGCATGATGGCCGTCACGGCGTTGTTGCTCTCGGCCGCACCGGCCCGGGCTGATCGCCACTGGCATTGCGAGGTTTCGGAAAGAATCGACGGCAGCTTCGTCATGCTCTGGCAGGCCTATCGCGGCCCCGGGCGTCCCATGGACGAGCCTCTTCAGCAGATCGTGCCGGATTCGGAGCGCAGGTCCGTCGAGGTCAGGTTCAGCATGAACACGCAGGGTACATGGTCCGCCCTCGATGCGCCTTTCGTGCCGCCGTCACGGGTTTCGTTGAGCATTCAACTGCCGGACAGGCCCGCCTCGCGCGCGATCACGCTCTACGCGGCGGGGATGGCGCCGATCGTCACGCGCGCGTATCGCTGGCCCGGAGGACCGGGCACCGCTGGCGTGACGATCAATCTGCGGAACAGGAGGCAGGCCCTGGCCCTGCTCACCAACCGGGACTGGACGGCGATCGTCCATTTCCGCGACGGCCGGGTGCAATATGTCGTCCCGTTCCGAATGCCGATGGATGTTGAGAGGCTGCGTGCCCTGCGCGAGCGCCAGGTTCCGCTCATGCGGGCGCTGGCGCGCGACCCCGCCGCTTTGTGTCAGCCGCACGACGAGCGCGACCGCTGAAGCCGTCTCAGCGGATCGGGCAGCCCGGGCTGAGACGATAGTCGAGATACTCGTCCACCGCCTTCATCAGCAGCGGCATTTCGTGGACGAAGAAGTGGTTCGCCGCCGGGATCGTCTTATACTCGATGGTGATGTGGCGCTGGGTGCGCAGCTTGTCGACCAGCTTCTGCACCGCGGGCGGGTTCACCACCTCGTCGCCTTCGCCCTGGATGATGATTCCCGAGGAGGGGCAGGGGGCGAGGAAGCTGAAATCGTACATGTTGGCGGGCGGCGCGATCGAGATGAAGCCGCGCACCTCGGGCCGGCGCATGAGGAGCTGCATGCCGATCCAGGCGCCGAAGCTGAAGCCGCCGATCCAGGTCGATTCGGCCTCGGGATGGACCGACTGCACCCAGTCCAGCGCCGAGGCGGCGTCGGAAAGCTCGCCGATGCCGTTGTCGAAGACGCCCTGGCTCTTGCCGACGCCGCGGAAGTTGAAGCGCAGGGTCGCGAAGCCGCGCCGGACGAAGGTCTTGTAGAGCGCCTGGACGATCGCGTTGTTCATCGTGCCGCCGCCCTGCGGGTGCGGGTGGAGGATCAGTGCGACGGGAGCGCGGGGGCGCAGGCCGGGGCTGAACCGCCCCTCGAGGCGGCCTTCCGGACCGGGGAAAATGACTTCGGGCATTGCACCTGCAGGCTGCTTGGCATCAAAGGAGGCGGCGAGGGATGATCCCTCGGCCGGCGCGGTCTATATAGGCCGAGCGCCTGCAAGCGCAATTTTTATGGGAAAGCCGGGCCTTGGCCGGACGCATCTATCTCGACCACGCCTCGACGACGCCGATCCTGCCCGCGGCGCAGGCGGCAATGGCGGAGGCCTTCCGGACCTGGGCCAACCCCTCGTCCCCGCACGCCGAGGGGCGGATGGCGCGCGCCCGGCTCGAAGACGCGCGGCGGCGGATCGCGGCGGCCTTCGGCTGGGACGGGACTTTGGTGTTCACGTCGGGCGCGACCGAGGCGATCGAGATCGTCATGCGCCGCGCGAAGGCCGGGCCGAGGCTGGCCTCGGCGGTCGAGCATCCGGCGGTGCTCCGCTGCGCGCCGGACGTGCTGCTGCCGGTGGGGCGCGGCGGCCGGCTCGATCTCGATGCCCTGGACGCGGCGCTGGCAGGGCGAGAGCGGCCGCTGGTCGCATTGATGGCGGTCAACAATGAGACGGGCGTCGTCCAGCCGGTCCAGGAAGCGCGTGAGCGGGTCAAGGCGGCGGGAGGCCTGCTGCTCGTCGATTGCGCGCAAAGCGCCGGCAAGCTGCCTTTGCCCGAGGCCGATTTCATCGTGCTGGCCGCGCACAAGCTCGGCGGGCCGCCCGGTGTCGGGGCGCTGCTCGTCCGCGATCCTCCGAGCATCGAGGCGGTCGGCGGCCAGGAGGGGGGGCACCGCCCCGGCACGCCGGCAGTGCCTTCGATCATGGGATTCGCCGCTGCGGCGGAGGCGGACCACGGCTGGTACGAGGAGGCGAAGCGCCTGCGCGCCCGGCTCGATGCGGGCATTGCCGCCGCGGGCGGCGAGGTCGTGGCCGGCGATTCGCCGCGGATCGCGACCATCGGCGCCTATCGCATGCCCGGGGTCGCCGGCGCCGCGCAGATGATGCAGCTCGATCTCGCCGGAATCGCCGTCTCCGCCGGCAGCGCCTGCTCGTCGGGAAGCCTCAAGACCAGCCATGTGCTGACCGCCATGGGCTGGAGCGAGGAAGTCGCCCGGGAGGTGATTCGGGTCAGCTTCGGCCCCGACACGAGCGAGGCCGAGATCGACGCCCTGCTCGGCGAATGGCGCGCGATGGCCGGCAAGCGCCGCGCCGCGTGACTCGAATCCGCTTCGTCTCGGCCGACGGCGAGCGGGTGCAGGAGGTCGACGCGGCCCCCGGCGAGCGGCTGCTCGACATCGCCCAGGCCGCCGGCCAGCCGCTCGAGGGGACCTGCGAGGGCCAGATGGCCTGTTCGACCTGCCACGTCATCGTCGCGGCCGAAGACTTCGTCCGCCTCGCGCCGGCCAGCGAGGAGGAGGAGGATTTGCTCGATCTCGCCGCGGGGGTGACCCGCCACTCGCGGCTCGCCTGCCAGATACGCTTGAGCGAGGCTCTAGAAAAATTGACGGTGCGCATGCCGGGCGTCTCCCACAATATGCAGGGGAGATGATCGACCGCCGCACCTTCCTCGCCGCCGCCGCCGCCTTCCCGGTGGCCTGCTCCCGTCCCCTCGCCGAGCCGCTGCCGAAC
>JAXDPC010000118.1:0-8084 GCA_034668525.1 Sphingomonadales bacterium | reverse complement strand
CGGGCACCTCGCGGGCCTTGCCGTGGCCGAAACCCGCGCGGCCCTTGCCGTCGCCGACCACGACCAGGGCCGCGAAGCCGAAGCGCTTGCCGCCCTTCACGGTCTTGGAGACGCGGTTGATGTGGACGAGCTTCTCGATCAGCTCCTCGCCGCCGTCGTCGTCCCCGCCGCGCGGGCCGCCGCGCCGGTCGTCGCGCCGGCCGCCGCGGCCGCCGCGGTCGCCGCCGCCACGCCCGCCGCCGCCGCCGCGACCGCCACGGCCGCCGCGCGGGCCGCGACCCTCGGGACGGCCTTCGGTGGAAGCGGCCGGGACCGCCGCCTCGACCGCAGTTTCCTGGGTCGGGGCGTCCTGGACCTCGGCGCCGGGGTTGGTTTCGTCAGCCATTCTTAAAACTCCAATCCGCTTTCGCGCGCGGCGTCGGCGAGGGCCTTCACGCGGCCGTGGAACAGGAAGCCGCCGCGGTCGAAGACCACGCGGGTGACGCCCGCCGCCTTGGCGCGCTCGGCGATCCTCTTGCCCACTTCCTGGGCGGAGGCGACGGTGGCGCCGGTGCTGGCGCGCGCGTCCTTCTCAAGGGTCGAGGCCGAAGCGACGGTGCGGCTCTCCGTATCGTCGATGACCTGGGCATAGATATGCCGGCCCGAGCGGTGGACGCTGAGGCGCGGGCGCACGGCGCCGCGCTTCCTCAGCGAGGTCCGGACGCGCTGGCGGCGCCGGTCGAAAAGTGAGAGCTTCGCCATGGCTACTTTTTCTTGCCTTCTTTGCGGAAGATGTACTCGCCGCGATATTTGATGCCCTTGCCTTTATAGGGCTCCGGCTTGCGCCACTGCCTTATCTCGGCGGCGAGCTGGCCGACGCGCTGCCGGTCGTTGCCGCTGATCTCGACCGTGGTGGGGTCGGGAGTCTTGACCTCGAGGCCTTCGGGGACCGCGATGTTGACGTCGTGGCTGTAACCGAGCTGCAGCCTGAGGTTGCGGCCCTGAGCGGCGGCGCGATAGCCGACGCCGGTGATCTCGAGGGTCTTGGTGAAGCCCTCGGTCACCCCGGTCACCAGATTGGCGACGAGAGTGCGGTGCATGCCCCAGAAGGAGCGCGCCCGCTTGGTGTCGTTGGCCGGTTTGACGACGATGCGGCCGTCCTCGATGCCGTAGCTGATATCGTCCAGCATCGGCATGGTGAGGGTGCCCTTGGGACCCCTCACCGACAGGATCTGGCCTTCGATCGAGGCGGTGACGCCGCTCGGCAGCGCGACCGGGACTTTTCCGATGCGGCTCATGATCAGAACACCTCCGCCAGCACCTCGCCGCCGACATTCTGCTCGCGCGCTTCCGCGTCGGACAGAACGCCGCGTGGCGTCGAGACGATCGTGATGCCGAGGCCGTTGCGCACGCGCGGCAGCTCCTGCGCGCCCGAGTAGACCCGGCGGCCGGGCTTCGAGACCCTGGAGACGTGCTGGATCGCGGGCTGGCCCTCGAAATATTTGAGCTCGATGCGGATGCCCGGCGCGCGGCCGAGGGCTTCCTCGGAATAGCCGCGGATATAGCCTTCGCGCTGGAGCACATCGAGAACGCGAACGCGCAGCTTCGACGCCGGAGACAGCACGCTGTCCTTCCGGGCCTGCTGGCCGTTGCGGATGCGGGTGAGCATATCACCCAGGGGATCGGTCAGTGGCATATCTCTACCTTACCAGCTCGACTTGGTCAGGCCCGGGATCAGGCCCTTGTTGCCCATCTCGCGCAGCATGATGCGCGACAGCCGGAACTTGCGATAAACGGCACGCGAACGGCCGGTCAGCTCGCAGCGGTTGCGGACGCGGGTCGGGTTGCCGTTGCGCGGGATCTCGGCCAGCTTCAGGCGCGCGATCAGGCGCTCCGTCTCGTCCCTGGACTCGTCGTCCGCGATCGCCTTCAGCCGGGCATACTGCCCTGCATATTTCTTGACGAGCTTCTTGCGACGCTCGTTCTTGTTGATCGAACTCAGTTTCGCCATGACTTAAGTTCTCTTCCTTCTCTCGAGAGCGGGCGGCTTACGCGGCCTGCTTCTGATCCTGGTCCTGCGGGAACGGGAAGTTGAAGAGGCGCAGCAGCTCGCGCGCCTCGTCGTCGGTCTTGGCGGTCGTGGTGACGATGATGTCCATGCCGCGCACCTTCTCGATCTGGTCGTAGCTGATCTCGGGAAAGATGATCTGCTCCTTGAGACCCATTGCATAATTGCCGCGGCCGTCGAACGAGCGCGGATTGAGGCCGCGGAAGTCGCGCACGCGCGGCAGCGCGATCGTCACCAGCCGGTCGAGGAACTCGTACATGCGGTCGCGGCGCAAGGTGACCTTGACGCCGATCGGCATGCCCTCGCGCAGCTTGAACTGCGCGATCGACTTCTTCGCCTTGGTGATGACCGGCTTCTGGCCGGCGATCAGCTCCATCTCGGAAGCGGCAGTCTCGACCTTCTTCTTGTCCTGGGTCGCCTCGCCGACGCCCATGTTGAGGACGATCTTCTCGAGCCGCGGCACTTCGAGGCGGTTCTTGTAGCCGAACCGCTCGATCATCGCCGGGACGATCCGCTCCTCATAGTCGCGCTTCAGGCGCGGCGAATATTTCGAATCAGCCATTGATCAGCTCCCCGGACCGGACCGCGACCCGGACCTTCTTTCCATCGCGCTCCTCGAAGCGGACGCGCGTCGGCTTGCCCGACTTCGGGTCCTCCAGCGCCACCTTCGAGACGTGGAGCGGCGCCTCCGAGCGCTCGAGGCCGCCCTGCGGGTTGGCCTGGCTCGGCTTCCTGTGCCGCACCGCGACATTGACTCCGGCGACGATCACCTTGCCCTCCTTGGGGAGCGACTTGGTGACCTCGCCCTTGCGGCCCTTGTCCTTGCCGCTGAGGACGACGACGCGGTCGCCCTTCTTGATTCTCTGGGCCATGGTTACAGAACCTCCGGCGCGAGGCTGATGATCTTCATATGCTTCTTGGCGCGCAGCTCGCGGACGACCGGGCCGAAGATGCGGGTGCCGATCGGCTCCTGGTTGTTGTTGACCAAGACTGCGGCGTTCGAATCGAAGCGGATGGTCGAGCCGTCCGGACGGTGGATGTCCTTGGCGGTGCGGACGATGACCGCCTTGTGGACGTCGCCCTTCTTGACGCGGCCGCGCGGGGCGGCCTCCTTCACCGACACGACGATGGTGTCGCCGACGCCGGCGAAGCGGCGCTTCGACCCGCCGAGCACCTTGATGCACTGGACGCGCTTGGCCCCCGAATTGTCGGCGACCTCAAGGTTGGACTGCATCTGGATCATCGATCCAATTCCTTCTTCACTTCATCCGGGACGCGCCCGGCGATCGGCTTCAATTCAAACGGCGGCTACGCGTCGGCCTCGGCCTTGGCCGGGGTCGCATGCGTGTCGACGCGGTCGAGCACCCGCCAGGTCTTCAGCTTCGAGATCGGCCGCGTCTCCTCGATGCGGACAGTCTCGCCCTCGCGAAACTCATTGCCCTCGTCATGGGCGTGGTATTTCTTCGACCTCTTGATGATCTTGCCGTAGAGCGGGTGCTTCACCCGCCGCTCGACCTTCACGACCACGGTCTTGTCCGTCTTGTCCGACACGACGGTGCCGGTGAGAACGCGCTTGGGCATCTCGTCTACTCCTCAGGCCTTCGCCGCAGCGGCGCTGGCGCGCTCGTTCTGAAGCGTCCGGATCTGGGCGATGGTGCGGCGCACCTCGCGGACCCTGGACGGCTTCTCGAGCTGGTTGGTGGCCGCCTGGAAGCGCAGGTTGAACTGCTCGCGCTTCAGCTCGCCGAGCTCGGTCTGGAGCTCGTCGTCGCTGCGGGTCCTCAAATCATCGAACTTGGCCATGTCTCTCACTCTTCATCCAGCACCGACTCGCCGAGCCGGGCCACGACCTTGGTCTTGATGGGCAGCTTCTCCGCCGCGCGCTCGAAGGCGACGCGGGCGAGCGGGCCCGGCACGCCGTCCAGCTCGAAGAGGATGCGGCCGGGCTTCACCCGCGCCACCCAATGCTCGGGCGAGCCCTTGCCCGAGCCCATGCGGACCTCGGCGGGCTTGGACGAGACCGGCACGTCCGGGAAGATCCGGATCCAGAGCCGGCCCTGGCGGCGGATGTGGCGCGTGATCGCGCGGCGGGCCGCCTCGATCTGCCGCGCGGTCAGCCGCTCGGGCTCCATCGCCTTGAGGCCGAAGGCGCCGAAATTCAGCGCCGTGCCGCCCTTGGCGTCGCCGTGGATGCGGCCCTTGAAGGCCTTGCGGAACTTGGTGCGCTTCGGTTGCAACATGTCTCTTTTTCCTTAGCGCGCGGGCCGGACGCCGGAAGTCTGCGCTTCCATCATCAGCCGGTCCTGGGCGAGCGGGTCGTGGCCGAGGATCTCGCCCTTGAAGATCCAGACCTTGACGCCGCACACGCCATAAGCGGTGTGCGCTGTCGCCTCGGCATAATCGACGTTGCCGCGAAGGGTGTGCAGCGGCACCCGGCCCTCGCGATACCATTCCGTCCGCGCGATCTCGGCGCCGCCGAGGCGGCCGGCGCAGGTGATGCGGATGCCCTCGGCGCCGAGCCGCAGCGCCGACTGCACCGCGCGCTTCATCGCCCGGCGGAACGCGATACGGCGCTCGAGCTGGTCGGCGACGCCCTGGGCGACGAGCTTGGCGTCGATCTCGGGCTTGCGGATCTCGACGATGTTGAGGCTGACGTCCGACGAGGTCATCTCGCCGAGCTGCTTGCGCAGCTTCTCGATGTCCGCGCCCTTCTTGCCGATGATCACGCCGGGGCGCGCGGCATAGATGGAGACGCGGCAGAGCTTGGCCGGACGCTCGATCACCACCTTGGAGATTGCCGCCTGCGGCAGCGCCTTCATGATGAACTTGCGGATCTTGAGGTCCTCGAGCAGCAGCCGGCCGTAATCGGCGCCGTCGGCGTACCAGCGGCTGTCCCAGGTCCGGTTGATCTGCAGGCGGAGCCCGATCGGGGAGGTTTTCTGACCCATGTGCTTAGGCTTCCTGGCTCGCTTCGCGGACGACGATGCGCACGCGGCTGAACGGTTTGACGATCCGGCTGGAACGGCCGCGGGCGCGGGGGCTGAAGCGCTTCATCGAGATCGACTTGCCCACCGACGCCTCGGCGACGACGAGGCTGTCGACGTCGAGATTGTGGTTGTTCTCGGCATTGGCGATGGCGCTGTCGAGCACCTTGCGGACGTCCACCGCCATCGCCTTCTTCGAGAAAGAGAGGATGTTGCGCGCGTCCTCGGCCTTGCGGCCGCGGATCAAAGCGGCGACGAGGTTCAGCTTCTGGGCCGAGCCGCGGATCTGCGTGCCCACGGCCAGGGCCTCGTTGTCCGCGACGCGGCGGGGGCTCTTCGGCTTGCCCATGGTCTTACCTCTTGCCCTTCTTGTCGGCCGCGTGGCCCGGGAAGAAGCGGGTCGGCGCGAACTCGCCGAGCTTCATTCCGACCATGTCCTCGTTGACCGAGACCGGGATGAATTTGCGGCCGTTGTAGACGTTGAACGTCAGGCCCACGAACTGCGGCAGGATCGTCGAGCGGCGCGACCAGGTCTTGATCGGCGAGCGGCTGTTGGCGGCGGAAGCGGCTTCCGCCTTCTTCAGCAGCGAAAGCTCGACGAACGGTCCTTTCCAGACGGAGCGGGCCATGATTACCTCTTCTTCTTTGCGTGGCGCGAACGGATGATCATCTTGTCCGTCGCCTTGTTCGAGCGGGTGCGGGCGCCCTTCGTCGGCTTGCCCCACGGCGTGACCGGATGCCTGCCGCCCGAGGTGCGGCCCTCGCCGCCGCCATGCGGGTGATCGACCGGGTTCTTGGCGACGCCGCGGGTCAGCGGACGCTTGCCCATCCACCGCGTGCGGCCGGCCTTGGCGAAATTCTGGTTCTGGTTGTCCGGGTTCGAGACTGCGCCGACCGTCCCCATGCAGTCCGAGCGGATGTAGCGCTGCTCGCCTGAATTCATCCTGACGATGACCATCCCGCGGTCGCGGCCGACGACCTGGACGTAGGTGCCGGCGGCGCGGGCGATCTGGCCGCCCTTGCCCGGCTTCATCTCGACATTGTGGACGATGGTGCCGACCGGGCACTGCCCCAGCTCCATCGCATTGCCCGGCTTCACGTCGGTCTTGCGGCCGGCGACGACGGCGTCGCCGACGGCGAGCCGCTGCGGCGCGAGAATGTAGGCGAGCTCGCCGTCCTCATAGCGAACCAGGGCGATGAAGGCGGTGCGGTTGGGATCATATTCAAGGCGCTCGACGGTCGCGGGAACGTCCCACTTGCGGCGCTTGAAATCGACGTAGCGATAGCGCTGCTTGTGGCCGCCGGCGATGCCCCGCGAGGTGACGTGGCCCTTGTTGTTGCGGCCGCCGGTCTTGCGCTTGCCTTCGGTCAGCGCCTTGACGGGCTTGCCCTTCCACAGCGACGATTTGTCGACGAGGATCAGGCCGCGCTGCGACGAGGTCGTGGGGTTGTAGCTCTTGAGTGCCATGTCTCGCGCCTCAGATACCGGTGGTGACGTCGATGGACTGGCCCTCGGCCAGCGTCACGATCGCCTTCTTCATGTCCGAGCGCTGATAGGGGCGGCCCTTCCAGCGCTTGGTCTTGCCCTTCTGGACGATGGTGTTGACGCCGGTGACGTTGACCCCGAACAGAGCCTCGACCGCCGCCTTGATCTGCGGCTTGGTGGCGTCCTGGGCGACCTTGAACACGACCGCATTCTGCTCGGAGAGCAGGGTCGACTTCTCGGTGATGTGCGGCGCGAGCACGACGTCGTAATGAGCGATGTCGAGCCGAGGCTCCTGCTTCTTGGCGGCCTTAGCCATTGAACCGCGCCTCCAGCGTTTCGACCGCGGCGCGGGTCAGCACCAATGTGTCGTGGTTGAGGATGTCGTAGACGTTGGCGCCCATCGCCGGCAGCAGATCGACCCCGTGCAGGTTCGACGAGGCCATCGCGAAGCCGACGTTCAATGCGTCGCCGTCGATCACCAGCGCCTTGGCGCCGAGGTTGAGGCCGGCGAGCCGCTCGGCCAGCGCCTTGGTCTTGGCTTCGGCGAGATCGAGATTCTCGACCACGATGAGGCCGCCGCCCTGCGCCTTGGAGGAGAGCGCCATCTTCAGCCCGAGCGCCCGGACCTTCTTGTTCAGCGACGGATTGAAGTCGCGGACGCGGGGGCCGTGGGCCTTGCCGCCGCCGACGAAGATCGGCGCGCGCCGGTCGCCGTGGCGGGCGGTGCCGCCGCCCTTCTGGCGGCCGAACTTCTTGCCGGTGCGGGCGACGTCGCTGCGCTCGCGGGCGCCGCGGGCGGTGCCGCGGCGCTTCTCGAGCTGCCAGGTGACGACGCGGTGGAGGATGTCGGCGCGCGGCTCGACGCCGAAGACGTCGTCCGAAAGCTCGATATCCTTGCCCGGCTTGCCGCCGTCGAGGGACTGTACCTTGACCTTCATGGCTTAGCCTTCCTGGCCTTCAGTGGCTTCCGCGGGCGCTGCGGCGGTGTCGGCCGGCGTCTCGGCGGGAGCGTTGTCATCGTTCTGCGCGGCGTCCTGGGGGGCCTGGCGGATGCCGGCCGGATAGGGCGCCGTATCGGGGCGGGCGATCTTGACCGCGTCCTTGACCAGCAGCCAGCCGCCCTTGTGTCCCGGGACGGAGCCCTTGACGAAGATCAGGCCGCGGTCGGCGTCGGTGCGGACGACCTCCAGATTCTGCTGCGTGCGGTTCTTGGCGCCCATATGGCCGGCCATCTTCTTGTTCTTGAAGACGCGGCCCGGATCCTGGCGCTGGCCGGTCGAACCGAGCGAGCGGTGGGAGACCGAGACGCCGTGGGTGGCGCGGAGGCCGCCGAAGCCCCAGCGCTTCATGCCGCCGGCGAAGCCCTTGCCCTGGGTGACGCCCTGGATGTCGACATATTGGCCGACCGCGAAATGGTCGGCAGTGAGCTCGGCACCGACCTCGAGGAGCGCATCCTCGGCGACGCGGAACTCGGCGACGCGCGCCTTGGGCTCCACCTCGGCCTTGCCGAAATGGCCGCGCTGCGGCTTGGCGACGTTCTTCGCCTTGGCGGTGCCGGCGCCGAGCT
>JAXDPC010000117.1:0-9861 GCA_034668525.1 Sphingomonadales bacterium | reverse complement strand
TTCGTCGTCGGAGCTCGGGCTGAGCTTGGTCAGCGGGCGCGGATTGGTCTCGACCATCGGCAGCGGCTCGATCTCCTTCGCGCCGCTCGACACTTCGAGCGCCTCGAAGCGCTTGGCCTGGGTCATGACCTGGCTTTCGAGGCTGCCGACCATCGCGTTGTAGGCGCTGGTGGTGAGCTCCAGATTGCGGCCCATGCGGGCGACGTGGGACCCCATCGTCGCCAGGCGGGCGTGAAGCTCCCTGCCCAGCCGTGCGATCTCGGCGGCTTCCTCGGCGAGCTTCTCCTGGCGCCAGACGCTGGCGACGGTGCGGGCGATGGCGACGAGGTTGGTCGGCGTGGCGAGAAGGACGCGCCGCTCGAACGCCCATTCCCAGAGGCCGTCGTCCTGCTCGAGCGCGGCGGTGAGGAAATGCTCGCCGGGAATGTACATCACGACATAGTCGGCGGCGTCGCCGAACCGGTCCCAGTAATTCTTGCCGCCGAGCTGCTGGGCGTGGTTGCGGATCGACTGGGCGTGGGCCTTGAGGTGGGCGGCGCGCACCGTCTCGTCGACCTCCTCCGAAGCGTCGAGAAAGGCGTTCAGGGAGCATTTGGCGTCGATGATCAGCTTGCGGCCGCCGGGCAGGCGCACGATCACGTCGGGGCGCAGGCGGCCGTCCTCGGTGTCCACCGAGACTTCCGACTGGAAATCGGCGAAGGGCGAGAGGCCGGCCTGCTCGAGCACATTGCGGAGGCTCTGCTCGCCCCAGCGGCCGCGCGACTTCGGGCTGTGGCGGAGCGCGCTGACCAGCTTGGCGGTCTCGTCGCGGACCTGGGTCTGGCCCGAGCGGACCAGCTCGACCGCCTCGCGCAGGCCCGCATAGCTGTCCACCCGCTCCTTCTCGACCTTGCTGAGCCCTTCCTCGTAGCGCTTCAGCGTCGCCTCCACCGGCTGCAGGAGGGACTTCAATTTCTCCTCGTGGCGCTCGCCCGCCTGGTTGAAGCGGGCGTCGGCGCGCTCGAGGAAGTTCTTTTGAGCCTCGCCGAGAAGCTTGCCCCCTATCTCGCTGAATTGGGCCGACAAAGCTTCGCGCGCTTCCTTCAGCTCGGCAAGTCGCGCCTCGAACGCCCGCTCGCGCTCGTCGGCAGAGGCCGAGAGTCGAGCGCATTCGCCGCGGGCGTCGGTGCAGTCCTGCCGGACGGCGGCGAGCTGCTCCTGCAGCGCAGGCACCTGCTTCGCCCGCTCCTCGGCGGCGGCGAGATCGGTGATGGCGCGGCGGAAGTCGTCGAGCCGCTCGTCGCGCTCCTTGCGGAAGGCCGCGGCCTGGCGGCTGCCGAGATACCAGCCGAGAGCGAGGCCGGCCGCAAGCAGCAGCGCGGCGATGAGCAATGCGGCGGCGTCCATTCGCCTTCCCTTCGTGCGGAACGGAAGGCGAACCTAGAGCAGGCGGCGGCCGCGCTCAAGCGCAGCGGTGATTTTACTGTGGAAAAAGGCGGGTCCGTCGTCCCGGCGGAGGCCGGGACCTCGGAGGGATTGCATCCGGCGGGTGCGCAGGGCGCCCCGCAACGACGCGCCTTATTCTCGCTGAGATCCCGGCCTTCGCCGGGATGACGGCGTTGCTGGACCTTCTCGGTCTCGCGCGCCGTCAGGCCGCCCGCTTCGGCTGCTCCCGGCGCGCCTTGGCGATCTTCTTGAGGATCATGTCGCGCTTGAGGCGGGAGAGATGATCGATGAACAGGATGCCGTTGAGATGGTCCATCTCGTGCTGGAGGACGACGGCCAGGGTGCCGGCGATCTCCTCCTCGTGCGGCGCGCCATTCTCGTCTAGCCAGCGGGCGCGGATGCGGTCGGGGCGGTCGACGTCGGCATATTGGTCGGGAACCGAGAGGCAGCCTTCGGTATAGGGGACCTCGCGGTCCGAATTCTCGATTATCTCCGGATTGACGAAGACCAGAGGCCGGCGGACCGGCTCGCCGCCTTCGACCTCCGGATCCTGGAGATCGATCACCAGCAGCCGCTTGGGCACGCCGACCTGGATCGCGGCGAGGCCGATGCCGGGGGCGGCATACATCGTCTCGAACATGTCGCGGATGAGCGCGCGCGTGTCGTCGGTCACCGCCTCGAGCGGGGTCGAGATCTGCCGCAGGCGCGGGTCCGGGACTTCCAGGATCGGGAGGATGGCCATGGCCGGAATGTAGGGCGAAAAGCCTGTTTCTTCAAGCGGACCGGCCCCCCTCCGGCCCGCCTGAAGAACGGCTTCGCCTACGGCTCACGGCCAGAACATATCCGGCGGCGTCGGCATCGTCACGTCGCCGGTCGAGCTGATCGTTCCGGTCACCGTCACGGTGTCATTATGGTTGCGCGCGCTGACGAAGGCCGCGGCAGGATCGAGGCCGAGATCCTCGATCGCATAGGTCGCGCCCGCCGCCGTGTTGCGAAGCTGGATGCTCCCGGCGGGACCCGCCGAGCTCGTCGTGTCGTTGGCATCGGCCGGGACATTGTCGGAATTCATGTCCAGATTGAGCGTGATTCCCGTCCCGGAAACGCCGCTGCTGGTGAAGATGTCGACGACGCTCGTGCCTCCTGTATTGGTGAAGGCGTTGCCGAGCAGGGTGAGGTTGGCCGTGTGGTTGGTGCCGGCGTTGCCGCCCCGGACGACGATCTCCACGGTGTCGGCGAGACCGCTGGTGGCGTTGTTCGTGACGACATTGTCCTCGAGCAGCAGGTTGGTGACCATGTCGCCGCCGCTGGCGAAATTGTCCCAATTGGACTTGATGTCGATCCCGGAGCGGGAGTCGGCGGGGGCAAGCGGGTTTATCCCCAGGTTGGTCATGACGTTGTCGATGATGGCGAGGTTGGTGGCGGTGATGCTGCCTCCCGCAGCGGAGTTGGTGGTCATGCGAAGCCCGGTCAATCCGGTATTGTTGAGGGTGTTGCCCTCCACTTCGATCTTGTGGGTGCCCTGGATCCCGCCATTCGCCTCGATGCCGATGGAGATGCCGTCGCGACCGATGATGTTGGTGATGCTATTGCCTTCGATCCAGCCGTTCAGCGTGCTTCCCGTCTGACCGACGGTCGCCGCGTTGACCGCGATCGCGCCCGTAGTGGCGATCCCGCGCGCCAGATTGTTGAAGCTGTTGCCCTCGCCGGCGCCGAGGCCGCCGATCTGGAAGTTCAGCGTGCCGCTGCCGCTGAGTGCCAGGAAGAGCGTGTTGTTGCCGTCGCCGGCGGTCGCGTCGGCGTCGTGGAAATTGCTGCCCTGGACGATCGCATCGACCGTGCCGGAGCCGTCATTGTTGATCTGGACGGCGTCCTGGTCGATCAAAGTGAACTCGGAATCGAGCACCAGGACGGCGCCGCTGGTCGTGCCGTTGGCGTCGAAGAAGAAGCCGTCCCCGCCGGTCGCCGAGGTGGTGAAGAGCGAATCCGCGACGGTGAACGAGGTCAAGTTGGCGTTGGTGTTGACGACCGCGACGCCGTTCGAGCCGAGCGCGTGCCAGTTGGAAATCCGGCTGTTATTGTCGACGCCGCTGACGCCGCCAAGGTTGGTGGCTCTCCAGCCGTAATCGCCCGGATTGTCGATCGAGACCGCGGACAGAATGATCGAGCCGCCGCCGCTGCTCTCGACGGCATCTTCCCCGGCCGTCTGGCCGTTGGCGGTGAGATTCATCTGGCGGATGGTGACGTCGAAGGCGTTGGTCAGCGAGATGCCGTCGCCGGTGCTGTTCTGGATCGTTCCGCCGGAGCCGTCGCGGTCGTAGAGGCCGGCGGTCTGCGATCCATCGCCGCTCACCAGAAAGAAGCCGGCATTGCCGGTGTTGGCGAGGACGATGCCGTTGACCGCCCCGTTCGCGGAGACGCTTTCGAAAGTGACGCCATCGCCTCCGATCGTGGTCCCGCTGATCGTGACCGCGGTGCCGGTGGTCGAGGTGACGCTGTTGCCGGCGCCGGTCACGTTGATCGTGCCGCCGGTGGTCGCGTTGAGCCCCGCTCCGCTGGTCGTCACGATGTCGAGGCCGCCGCCCAGGACGAGGCCGCCGGAATTGCCGACATAATTGACCGCCGTCGCGCCGCCGGTCGATATGAGGCCGCCGCCGGTCAGCTGGACCAGCGCCGACGAGCCGGTCACATCGACTCCGCCGCCGCTGTGGACACCGGCTATCGTCGTCGCGCCCGTCACGGCGAAATCGCCGGATACGCCGGCAAGGTCGATCGCTCCGCCCGACGAAGCGGTCGAGGACGCCTCGTTGAGCGTGACGTTGAGCGTGCCGCCGTGATCGATGTCGACGATCTGGCCGGTGCGGACGCCGCCGATGCCGACGTCGGAGACGGTCAGCGTGCCGACCGTGCCGCCGTCGTCGTCGATGCCGGCGCCGCTGGTGCTGCCGATATCCACGCCGGAGATGCTATTGTTCTCGGCGACGTCGATGCCGTCGCCCGCCGTCGCGACGATGGTCGGCCGCAGGGCGCCGTCCGCCTCCCCGATCAGCGTCTGGCCGTCGAGCAGGTTGATGCCGTCCGCCTCGGTGTAGGTGCCGAGGCCGGCGAGCAGATGGACGGTATGGCCGACCTGCGGCCCGCCGAGCGTGCCCTGCGCCGCGTTGAAGGCGGCGATCGAGGTGAAGGGATCCGCCGAGGTCCCGGTGTTGGCGCTGCCGACTGCGCTATTGTCGATGTACCACGCGGTTTGCGGACCGGTGCCGACGCCGGTGCCGTTGATGGTGATGGTGACGTCCTGGGTGACGGTGCCGCCATGGCCGTCGTCGATCGTGATCGTATAGACCTGGGTGACCTCCTGGTCCTCGCTGAGATTCTCGAGCGCGGCGTCGGAAACGGTGAACTCCCAGCCGACGCTGTCGCCCGTCTGGTCGAGATCGAGGGTGAACGTGCCGTAATAGCCGCCGCCTTGGGGCGTGAAGCTTGCGCTGTGCGTGTCGGTCAGGTCGACGTCGTTGAATGTGACCGCGCCCATGTCGCTGTGGGTGAAGTTGTCTTCGTTCGGATCGTCGTCATCCAGTTCCGTGACGCTGCCGTCGAAGTCGCCCCCGGTGATCATCGGCGCGTCGTTGGTGCCGTTGACGGTGACGGTCAGGGTCGCCGTGTCGGACGCACCGCCGTCGGTGACGGTGTAGGTGAAGACGTCGTATACCGACTCGCCCGCGGCGAGCCCGTCCGCGGCTGCGTCGGGCGTGTAGGTGTAGCTGCCGTCGGCATTGAGCGTCAGCGTCCCGTGATCGCCGACATAAGTACCCGGGTTCGTGACAGTCAGCGGGTCGTTCTCGGCGTCGGTGTCGTTGGTGAGCACGTTGCCCGAGACGCTGCTATTCTCGGTGGTGGTGGCTGAATCGTCATTGGCGTTCGGGACGCCGCTGAGGCCGTTGATCGTGATGGTGAGGGTCGCGCTGTCCGAGGCTGTGCCGTCCGAGGCGTTGTAGCTGAAGACGTCGACCGCCGACTGGCCGTTGTTGAGCAATCCGGCGATGGCGTTCGGCGTATAGGTGTAGCTGCCGTTGGCGGCGAGAACGAGGGTTCCCCAGAAGCCGTTATACGTGCCCGGCGTGCTCACAATCAGCGGCTCGCCGTCGACGTCGGTGTCGTTGGCGAGCACGTTGCCGGAGACGGGGCTGTTCTCGTCGGTGACGTTGACGTCGTCATTGGCGACGGGGGCGTCGTTGAGCCCGGTGATCGTGACGGTGAGATTCGCCGTATCGGAGGCGGTGCCGTCCGATGCCGCGTAGCTGAAGACGTCCTGCGCCGTCTCGCTGGTGTCGAGCCCCTGGGCCGCCGCGCCGGGTACGTAGGTATAGCTGCCGTCGGCCGCGAGGGTCAGGGTGCCGTAGGTCCCGACATAGGTGCCCGGATTCGCGACGGTCAGCGCCTCGCCGTCGACGTCGGTGTCGTTGGCGAGCACGTTGCCGGACACTCCGAGGGAATTCTCGTTCGTCGATGCCGCATCGTCGTTCGCCACCGGCGCGTCGTTGGCGCCGTTCACGGTGACGGTGAGCGTGGCGGTATCGGAGGCGCTGCCGTCGGAGGCGGTGTAGGAAAAGACGTCCTGCCCCGACTCGCCGTTGTCGAGCCCCTGCGCCGCCACGTTGGGCGCGTAGGTGTAGCTGCCGTCCGCGGCAAGCGTCAGCGTCCCGAAGGCGCCGACATAGGTGCCCGGGTTCGCCACCGTGAGCGGCTCGACGTCGACGTCGGTGTCGTTGGCGAGGACGTTGCCGGAGACGCTCGCGTCCTCGGTCGTGGAGACGGCGTCGTCATTGGCGACCGGGGCGTCGTTGGCGCCGTTGACGGTGATGGTGACGGTCGAGCTCGCGGTGGCGCCGTGCTCGTCCTTGATCGTGTAGCTGACGACGACCTGCGCGCTCTCGCCGGTGTCGAGATGATCGAAGTCGGTGCCTGGATTGAACACGACCTGATTCGCCACGACCGAAGCGCTGCCCTGGCCGGCCGGGGCCGAGGCGGCGGTGACGGTGAGGACCGCGCCATTGTCGACGTCGCTGTCGTTGGCGAGGACGTTGACCGTGACCGAGCTGTTCTCGCCGGTCGAGGCCGTGTCCGGATTGGCCACCGGGGCGTCATTGTTCCCCGAGACCGAGATGGTGAGCGTGCCGTTGTCGCTGAGGCTGCCGTCGCTGACCGTGTAGGTGAAGCTGTCCTGGACGACCTGGCCCTGTGCCAGCGCCTGGGTCGAGGCGTAAGGCGAATAGGTGTAGGTGCCGTTCGAATTGAGGACGAGCTTGCCATAGACGCCGTTGAACGTCCCGGGCGTGACGGTGAGCGAATCGCCCTCCCAGTCGAAATCGTTGGCGAGGACGCTCGAGCCCGAATAGGTGCCCACGTCCTCGTTGGTCGCGGCGACGTCGTTGAACGCAACCGGCGCATTGTTCTGGGTGAGATCGATCACGGCGTCGGCGAAGACCAGCCGCTCGACGTGGAGCAGCCGGTCGTTCCCATCGATCATGCTGCCGCCGATGTGGTTGATGTAGAGATTCTCGCCGTTGCGCGAATGGCTGTATTCGACGATCGAGCCAGAATAATAAGCGGTGTCCGTGCCGGTGCCGCCGTGGATCAAGTCGTTGCCGCGACCGCCGCGGAGGTGATCGTCACCCGCATCGCCGTGAAGCGTGTCGTCACCGTCGTCGCCGTTGAGAACGTCGTTCCCGGCCTTGCCCTGGATGAAGTCGTCGCCGTTTCCGCCGCTGATGATGTCGGCGCCGTTGGTTCCTTTGATGTTATCGTCCCAGGCCACGTCGTTCTCTCCCCGATTTCCGATGATCGGGACGAGAAACCACAGCATTTCCGATGATCAAAAGATCACCTTTTACGCCGAGAGCCCCCGCCCTGACCTTCCCGCATTCAGCAAAAGCGAGAGAAACTTCTAGAGGAAGAACGAACCACATGCGCCGGAGACTATAGGCGCTGCGACTCGCCTCTTGCTTCTGCTGTGAACGGGTCAGACTGGCTTGCGGCGCAGCAACTGTCCAGTGACAAAGAATAGCGTCGAATCAGGCCCGTAAAGCGGCGTGCCCCGCCGTGGGACGGCTAGGCGACCGGACGCCGCGCCCTCAAAGCCTGGGCCAGCGTGCCCTCGTCGAGATAGTCGAGCTCGCCGCCCACGGGGAGCCCGTGGGCGAGCTGGGTGAGGCGGATCGGGAAGCGCTCGAGCCGCTCGGCGAGATAATGGGCGGTGGTCTGGCCCTCGAGCGTCGCGTTCATCGCCAGCACGACCTCGTCGATGCCGCCCGCCGCGACGCGCGAGACGAGGCGGTCGATCGTCAGGTCCTCGGGCCGGACGCCTTCGAGCGCAGAGAGGCGGCCGCCGAGGACGTGGAACGCGCCGGGGAAGAGCCGCGACCGGTCGAGCGCCCAGAGGTCCGACACCTCCTCGACGACGCAGAGCAGGCGGCGGTCGCGGCGCGGATCGGCGCAGATGGTGCAGGGATCCCTGGTATCGACATTGCCGCATTCGGAGCAGGTCGACAGCGTCTCGCTCACCTTCTCGAGCGCGCGCAGCAGCGGGACCAGCGCAGTCTCGCGCCGCTTCATCAGATGCAGCACTGCGCGCCGCGCCGAGCGCGGCCCGAGGCCGGGAAGGCGCGCGAGCGCCTGGGTAAGCACGTCGATCTCGGAGGAGGCCATGGCCGCGATGTAACCACGCTTTTCGGTCATTGCGAGCCCATCGACGCCGCCTGCGGCGGCGCTCAGGATGAACTGCCGCTGCGCGGTAGCGAAGCAATCCGGCTGCGGAACTGGATTGCTTCGTCGCCGCGCTCCTCGCAATGACGTCCGATGCGCCTCGCCTTCATGGGAACGCCGGAATTCGCGGTGCCGACGCTGGACGCCATGCTGGCGGCAGGGCACGAGGTGGCGGCGGTCTACGCGCAGCCGCCGCGGCCCGGAGGGCGCCGCGGGCGGGAGCGGATCCCCTCCCCCATTCAGCGCCGCGCGGAGGCGGCGGGCATCGAAGTGAGAACGCCGCTTACCCTTCGCGACCCGGCCGAGCAGGAGGCGTTCCGCGCGCTCGGGCTCGATGCGGCGGTGGTGGCGGCCTACGGGCTGATCCTGCCGGTTCCCGTGCTGGCGGCGCCGCGCTTCGGCTGCCTCAACGTCCACGCCTCTTTGCTGCCGCGCTGGCGCGGGGCGGCGCCGATCCAGCGCGCGATCCTCGCCGGCGACGCGAACACCGGCGTCACCATCATGCAGATGGAGAAGGGCCTCGATACCGGGCCGATGCTGGCGGCAGGCGAGACGGAGGTCGATGCGAAGACCGCGGGAGAGCTCACGGCAGAACTCGCTGCGCTCGGCGCGGAGCTGATGGCGAGCGTGCTGAGCCGGGTCGCGAAGCTCGAGCGAGTGCCGCAACCGGACGCGGACGCCACTTATGCGCCCAAGATCGAGAAATGTGAGGCACGCCTCGATTTCACGCGTTCGGCGGTGGAGGTGGAGCGGCAGGTGCGCGCCTTCAACCCGGCCCCGGGGGCGTTCTTCGAGCATGCGGGCGAGCGCATAAAGGTTCACAGGGCAGAAGTGATTGAAACGCCGGGTTCGGCGGGGACGGTGCTCGACGACCGCCTCACGATCGCCTGCGGCGAGGGCGCGCTCCGCCCGCTGGCGCTGCAGCGGGCCGGGCGCGGCGTCATGACGGCGGAGGAGCTGCTGCGGGGCTTCCCGATCCCGCCCGGAACCGTCCTCTGATGACCCGCTTCCGGCTGACGGTCGAATATGACGGCCGGCCGTTCATGGGCTGGCAGCGGCAGGCGCACGGGCCTTCGGTGCAGGAGGCGGTCGAGGACGCCGTGACAGCGATCACCGGCGAGGCAGCGTCGGTGCATGCGGCGGGGCGCACCGACGCCGGGGTCCACGCGCTGGCGATGGCGGCGCATGTGGACATCGAGAAGCAGATCTCGCCGTTCCGGCTGGCGGATGCGCTCAATGCGAAGCTGCGACCCCAGCCGGTGGCGGTGCTGGCGGCGCAGGAGGCGGCCGACGACTGGCATGCCCGCTTCAGCTGTATCGGCCGGCGGTACATCTACAGGATCGTCAACCGGCGGGCGCCGCTGGCGCTGGAGGCGGGGCGCGCCTGGCGGGTGCCCGTCGTGCTCCACGCGGACGCGATGCACGCGGCGGCGCAGCTGCTGGTCGGACGGCACGACTTCACGACGTTCCGCTCGGCCCACTGCCAGTCCGAGAGCCCGGTCAAGACGCTCGACCGGCTGACCGTGCGGCGCTTCGGCGAGGCGATCGAGGTCGAGGCGGCGGCGCGCTCCTTCCTCCACCACCAGGTGCGCTCGATGGTGGGATGCCTGGAGCTGGTCGGACGGGGGAAATGGTCCGCGCGCGACCTCCGCGATGCGCTCGAGGCGAAAGACCGCG
>JAXDPC010000116.1:0-3508 GCA_034668525.1 Sphingomonadales bacterium | reverse complement strand
GCAAGCGGCGGGTGCCGTTCAGCGCGGAGGCGGGCAACATCCTCGACAGCGCGCGGCTCGCCGGCATGCCCGCGCCCTTCGCCTGCAAGGCGGGGGTGTGCGCGACCTGCCGGGCGCGGATCGTCTCCGGCGAGGTCGAGATGGCGGCGCGCTACGGCCTCACCGACGACGAGGTTGCGGCCGGCTATGTCCTCACCTGCCAGTCGGTGCCGAAAGGCCCGGGCGTGGAGGTCGATTACGACGCCTAGGAATCAAGCGTCATTGCGAGCGAAGCGAAGCAATCCAGAACGGCCTCGGGCGCCACTGGATTGCTTCGTCGCTCCGCTCCTCGCAATGACGAAGCGGCCTAGCGGGCGCTGTAGCCGCCGCCGCCCTCGCTCTGGCTGTAGCCGATGACGGCGCGGACCGTGTTCTGCATCAGCGCCATGCGCGTGCCGAGCGGCGCCGACGTCCGCCGGATCATCACCGCGACCGCATAATGGCGGCCGTCGGGCGCGGTCAGGATGCCGATGTCGTTATAGCCGGTCTGGACGGAGCCCAGAACCTGGCCGGTGCCGGTTTTGTGGGAGAGCCGCCAGCCGGGCTGGAGGCCGCCGCGCAGGCGCTGCGCCCCGGTGCGGGTCTGCGACATGATCGTCAGCAGCCGCTGCGTCGAGCCGCGCGACAGCAGCTCGCCGCGCTGCAGCCGGGCGAGCGCGTCGACGACGCCGAGCGGGGTGGCGCCGTCGACCGGGTCGGCGACGTAGCGGTCGAACGCGGCCTGGCGGACCGAGAGCGGCAGGCTCGAGCGGGCGGCATAGAAAGCGCGGCCGCTATATTCCGGGCGCCAGCCGTCGAGTCCGGCGAGGCGGGTCTGCAGCAGCCGCTCGCCGGGACCGAAGCGGATGCCCTCGATGCCCTTGCGCTGGAACATCTCGCGCACCGCTTCCGGGCCGCCGGCGCGGCGGAGGACGAAGTCGTTGCAGGTGTTGTCGCTCTGCGTCATCGCGCGGAAGATGAGGTCGCCGATGGTGGTGGTGTAGCCGTTGGCGCCGACCTGCGCCGCGATCGGCTGGTGGAACAGGGTGAGGTCGCTGCGGGTCAGGGTGACGCGCTGGTCGAGGTCGAGCATGCCGCGGTCGGCGCGGTCGAAGGCGGTGATCGCGACCCAGAATTTGGAGACGCTCTGCTGCGGGAAGAAGGTGTCGCCGTCGAAGGCGGTGACGAAGCCGGTCTCGACGTCGCGGACCGCGATGCCGACGTCGCCGGCGAAGTCGCGGCCGAGCTGGGCGATGCGCTCGGCGAGCATGCGCTCGGCCGGGCTGCGGGCCGGCGAGGCGGACTGGGCCGTGCGGAGGCGCTGCTCCTGCGCCGCCTCGACCGGAGCCGGCGCCGCGCCGTGGACCACCGCCGCCAGGCCCATGACGGCGGCAAGCGCCGCCGGCCGCAGCTTCAGCCTCGCCTTCCCGTAACCGCCAACGCCCATCATACCCCTCCCTAACGCCTTACAAGCAATGTAAATTCATCTTAACAAAGCGATCCCGTCTGTCAGCTTAATCGCGCGCGCGCTTTGGACGAAGCGTGGCCCGTCCGCGCCGGAACGAGTCCGCGGCGCCACGGTCCGTCGTTGATACAGTGTAACGTCTCCGGTAAGCGCCGTGCCGTTCCCCGGAGCGAAACACTTGAAGACCTACGCGCTGCCGTTCGCCATCGCCGCCCTCGTCGCCGCGCCGGCGGCGGCACAGGAGACGGAAGCGCAGGAGCCGGAGACGGCTGCCGCGGCCGCGCGCGACCATGGCGATCACGACGTCCAGGAAGGGGCGATCGTGGTCACGGGCATCCGGCGCAAGCGCGAGGACGTGCTTTCCGGAACGTCGGTGATGACCGGCGCGACCCTGGCCGAGAATCTGCGCCCCACCATCGGCGAGACGCTCGCGAGCCTGCCGGGAGTCTCGGCGACGTCGTTCGGGCCCAATGCGTCGCGGCCGGTGCTGCGCGGATTTCAGGGTGAACGCGTCCGCGTCCTCACCGACGGGATCGGCAGCCTCGACGTGTCCAACACCAGCGCCGACCATGCGGTCGCGATCAATCCGCTCACCGCCGACCGGATCGAGGTGCTGCGCGGGCCGGCGGCCCTGCTGTTCGGCTCGTCCGCGATCGGCGGGGTGGTCAACGTCATCGACGCGCGCATCCCGCGCCGCATCCCCGACGAGGCCGTCCATGCGCAGGGGATCGCGACCTACGGCTCGGCGGCCGACGAGCGCTCGGTCAACGGCCTCTTGGACGTGCCGCTCGGCGGCGGCTTCGTCGCCCATTTCGACGGCAATCACGGCAGGACGGACGACCTGCGGATCGGCGGCTACCTGCTCTCGCCCGAGTTGCGGCGCCAGGCGCTGGCCAGCCCGGACTCCGAAGTGCGCGCGCTCGCCGCGCTGCGCGGGCACCTGCCGAACACCGCCGCGCGGACCTCCGATCTCGCCGCCGGAATTGCCTGGATCAACGGCGATTCCAGCGTCGGAGCCTCCGTCAACCGCTATGCCAGCCTCTACGGAGTCCCGATCCGCTTCTCGCTCGATCCGGCGGCCGAGGCCGAGGCGCCGCGGATCGACGTCCGCCAGACCCGCGCCGACGTCCGCGCCGAGATCGGCGCCGGCAACGGCTTCATCGATTCGGTACGCCTCCGCGGGGCCTATTCCGATTATCGCCACGACGAATTGGAGGAGGACGGCGCCGTCGGCACGACCTTCTTCAACCAGGGCTATGAAGGGCGGCTGGAGCTGGTGCAGGGCACCAGCCACGGCTTCGGCGGAGCCTTCGGCGCGCAATATTTCCAGCGCTCCCTCGACGTCGTTGGGGACGAGAAGTTCCTGCCGCCCAATCGCACCTGGCAACTCGGCCTGTTCGCACTCGAATCCTTCGTCTCGGGCCCGCTCCGCGCCGAAGCGGGCCTCCGCTACGAGCGCCAGTCCGTCCGGGCCGATGCGGACGCAGATCTCGGCAATCCGGCGCTCGAGCGCGCGTTCGATTCCGTCTCGGGCTCGATCGGCGGCAGCTACAGCTTCGGCACAGCATTCCGGATCGGGCTCAACCTGTCGCACACCGAGCGCGCCCCCGCCGCCGAGGAGCTGTTCGCCAACGGCCCGCACGCAGGCACCCAGTCTTTCGAGATCGGCGATCCAAACCTGCGCGGCGAACGGAGCTGGGGCGCCGAGATCACCCTCCACGCCCATGGCGAAGGATATGAGATCGGCGCATCGCTTTTCCAGAGTTGGTTCCGGAACTACATTTACGAGCGGGCGACTGGGGAGGTGATGGACGACCTGCCGGTTTTCCGGATCTCGCAGGCCAACGCCCGCTATGCCGGCATCGAGTTCGAAGCGTCGGCGACCGCGGCGCATGTCGGAGGCTTCGCGATCAATCTCGACGCGGTCGGCGACTACATCCGGGCCACGATCCACGGCAGCGGACCGGTGCCGCGCATTCCCCCCTTGCGCCTGCTCGGCGGCATCGAGGCGCAGTCCGACAGCCT
>JAXDPC010000115.1:0-3973 GCA_034668525.1 Sphingomonadales bacterium | reverse complement strand
CTCTGGGCGCTGAGCATCGTGCAGTACTCGCTGCTGGTAAGGGAAGTGCGCTTCGGAGCCATCGCGAAAGCGGGCATCAGTTCGACGTTCGTCGGTGGAGTTGCGGGCGTCGCCGCCGCAGTCATGGGCGCGGGCGTGTGGGCGATCGCCCTGCAGTTGCTGGTCACCGTGGCGGTAAACACCCTGGTGCTTTGGTTCGTAAGCGGTTGGCGGCCGGCGGCGTCGATGCGACCGCGCTCGACGAGCGAAATGTTTCGATACGGGCGCTGGGTCGTCCTCTCGGCCGCGCTCGAGGTTCTCTATACTCAAGGGTTCGCGGCGCTGATCGGCAAGCTGTACGGGGTCCGCGAACTCGGGCTCTTCAGCCGCGCCCAGAATGTGCAGCAGCTGCCGAGCGGGAGCATCGCGGCGATCATCGGCCGCGTCGCCTTCTCCCTCTTCTCGCGCCGCGCGGACGAGCCGGAGGCGATCGGCCGCGCGGTCCGAATGGCGAACCGCGCCGCGATGCTGGTCAATGCACCCATGATGGTCGGCCTCGCGCTGCTGGCCGAGCCGGCGCTGCTGGTCCTGTTCGGCCCGCAATGGACGCCGGCCGCGCCGGTCTTGACAGTGCTCGCCTTCGCCGGTTTCCTGCTGCCGATCAGCGCGATCAATCTGCAGGTCCTGCTCGCGACCGGACGCTCGGACAGCTTCTTTCGCGTCGAGATCGGCAAGAAGCTGGTCGGCATCGCCTTCGTGGCGATCGGCAGCTTTTTCGGCATCATGGGGCTCGCCTGGGCGCAGCTGATATTCAGCGTCGTCGCCCTGGCCATGAATCTGCACACGGTCGCGCAGGTGACCAGCTACACGCTGATGCCACAGGTTCGCGATCTCGCCGACATCCTGCTGCCCCTGGCGATCATGACCGCTGTCGTCCTGGTGATCGAAGCGATCCTGACTGGCTCCCCATTCGTCATGGTCGCCGTCGCCGTGCTGGCGGGCGCGCTTGCTTATGGCTTGACCGGGCTCGGGCTTCGACTCCCCAGCTTCATGGAAGGCCTCGATCTGCTTCCGCCGCGCCTGAGGCGTCTGGTTCCCTGGATCTCGTCATGAGCCGGCCTCCGACGGTCGCCGCGTCCGGAGCGGCCGCCGACAGGGCGACGGAGGTCGATCCCGCCGTGCGGCTCGCCGCCAACGACTTCGCTTACCGGCAGCTTTGCCGTGAGGTGGATCGGAGGGACGAGCGAAGCGGGCCCGCTTTGCTGTCGCTGATCGAAGGCGTGGCGCGGTTCGCCTGGTTCTCGCATCCGGGGCGCCTCGCGGACGGAGCCTTGGAGAACAAACTCCTCCGGATCGGACGCGACCTGGTCGATGCGCCGCCCCCAGCCGACCTTGAACCGCTGCCGCGGACATCGTCAGCGTCGCGCACGCTGCACGTCGCATCCGAGGTCTACCTGACGGGCGGGCACTCCCGGGTGCTCGCGAAGTGGGTACAGCGAGACCTCTCCTCGTCGCATGCCATCGTGGTCACCCGACAGACGGGGGGGCTGCCGGCCTATCTGACGGCGATCGCCGCCGATCGTGAGGCGCCGATCGCGACGCTGGACCCAAGAGAGGGGATCCTGGAGCGCGCACGGCGATTGCGCGCGCTGAGCCGCGACTTCGACCGGGTCATCCTCCACCACCACCCCGACGATTCCGTGCCGGTGCTTGCTTACGCCGCACCCGGGGGATGCCCGGTCGCGATGTTCAACCACGCGCACTTCTGGTTCTCGCTCGGCAGCGGCGTGGCCGACGTGATCATCAATACGATGCCCTATTTCCGCCAACTGACCGAGCGCCACCGCTTCCCGCGTGCGAGCGACCTGCTCGACGGGCCGTTCGGGCTCGAGCCGCTGCGTGCGGACGAGATCGACAAGGAGCGCGCGAAGGCGCAGCTGGATCTGCCGCCCGATCGGCCCGTGGCGATGACGATCGGCCATGAAGCCTATTTCAAGCCTTCCGGCGGCCTGGACTTTTTCCAGACCCTCGCGAAGCTGCTGGCGGCGCGTCCCGACCTGCAGGTCCTCGTAGTGGGCGTGCGCGAGGAAAGCCCGCTCGTCCCTTCGTACATCCGCGACGCGGCGCGGGTACGGCTCGTCGGCCCGGTGGCCGATCCGCGCCCTTATTACGAGGCTTCCGACATCTGCCTGGAGTCGTTTCCGATGCCGTCCCTCGGCGCGCTGACCGACGCGGTCACGTTCGGGCAGGCCTTTCCGGTTCCCGCCTACCCCGCGACCGAGAGCCCGCTGCGCGTGAACCAGCCGCGCATCGCCTCCATATCCGACCGCCAGCCGACGGAAGCGGACTATATCCGCTACATCTGCGCGCTGCTTGACGCGCGCGAGGCTACGAGCGCCCGAGCCGCCCAGCTCCGGCGGACGCTGATCCAGGACGATGAGCGCTTCGGCGCGCAATTCGCTTCCCTGTATGAGCGCATCGCAGGCTTCGACCATAGGCCACGCGAGCTGCCGAGGACCGGCTGCTCTGCGGCGCCGGAGAACCTTGCGCTCGCATCGGTGACTGAGCCCAGGAATATCGGCAACGCCCTCAGCGATTTGCTGCCGATCGGAAAGGCGGTTCGGGCGCACGCGCAGGCCGTCGCGCGCGGCTATGAGAGCCCGCGCAACGCCGCTCTTGGCCTCGTCCGGCCTTTCGTCCGCCCGGTTTTTCGCCGCCTGCCCGGCGCTCTGCAGGGCCGGCTCCGGCCACGCTGAGCGGCGGGACGGTAGGATTAAGGCGGTGCGAGGGCTAAGGCGCTGGCCTTGCGGCGATTGCGCCGCCTCTCTATCTCGTGGCGCATGATCGACCGGGACCCCGCGGCTCTCGCCGATGCGTATCAGAACGCGCGGCCCTTCCCGCACATCATGATCGACGACTTCTTCCCGCCCGAGCGGATCGGGGCGGTGACGCGCGAGATCGCGGCGGCGCGGATCGATCCGGAGGCGCCCGGCTACGGCTGGTTCGGCAAGCGCCGCGCGTCCGATCTCGATACTTTCCCGCCCGAGACGCGGCGGCTGGTCGAGGAGATGAACGGCCCGAAGTTCATCCGCTGGCTCGAGCAGGTCACCGGCATCGAGGGGCTGGAGCCGGACCCCTATCTGGAAGGCGGCGGCATCCACCAGACGCCCGCCGGCGGCTTTCTGAAGATCCACACCGATTTCAACTGGCACCGGCGGCTCGAGCGGCACCGGCGGGTCAACATCCTCCTCTATCTGAACGAGGATTGGGACGAGAATTGGGGCGGCAGCCTCGAGCTCTGGGACGAGAAGGACATCAAGGCGCCCGACGGCCGCCCCGGGGCGACGATCGCGCCTTTGCTCAACCGCCTGGTGATCTTCTCCACCACCGACTTCAGCTATCACGGCCACCCGCACAAGCTCAGCTGCCCGCCCGACCGGACGCGCAACTCGATCGCCCTTTATTATTATTCGAAGGAGCGGCCGAAGTCGGAGATCAAGTTCGGCCATTCCGAGATGACGAACTACCGGGCGCGGCACGAGGAGGAGGGGCTCGGCCTCAAGCACAAGGCCCATCAGCTGATGCTGCGCAGCCCGGGCGTCCGCAAGCTGATCGACAAGGTGCGCCGGGCGCGTGGATGAGGCCGCCGGGCCTCCCGTCCGGGTGGTCGTCGTCAACTGGAATTCGGGGCGCTGGCTTGCCCGGTGCCTGGACTCCCTGCGCGAGCATGCCGGCCCCGCGCTCGCCGAGGTCGCCGTCGTCGACAACGGCTCGACCGACGGGTCGGCGAACGTGGCGCTCGCGCCGAACCAGCGGCTCATCCGCGCCGGCGCCAATCTCGGCTTCGCCAAAGCCTGCAACCTCGGCGCGGCCGGCGCCGCCACGCCCTATCTGCTCTTCCTAAACCCGGACGCCGCGGTCCGCGCAGGGACGATCGAAGCGGCGCTCCGCTTCATGGAGAGCGAGGCGGCGTCGCGGGTCGCCGTCTGCGGCA
>JAXDPC010000114.1:0-3680 GCA_034668525.1 Sphingomonadales bacterium | reverse complement strand
CGGGTCGGCAGGTTCGCCTTGATGACGCCGGTGATGACGTCGACCGAGGGCCGCTGGGTCGCCATGATCAGGTGGATGCCGGCCGCGCGCGCCTTCTGGGCGAGGCGCTGGATCAGGAACTCGACCTCCTTGCCGGCGGTCATCATCAAATCGGCGAGCTCGTCCACCACCACGACGATCTGCGGGAGGACCTCATATTCGAGCTCCTCCATCTCGTAGCGCGGCTGGCCGCTCTCGGGATCGTAGCCGGTCTGGACCCGCCGCCCGAGCGTCTGGCCCTTCATCCTGGCTTCGCGGACCTTGGCGTTGAAGCTGGAGAGCTGGCGCACGCCGACCGAGGCCATCATCCGGTAACGCTCCTCCATCTGCTCGACGGTCCATTTGAGCGCACGGATCGCCTTGGCGGGCTCGGTCACGACCGGGGCGAGCAGATGCGGAATGTCCTCGTAGACGCTGAGCTCCAGCATCTTCGGGTCGATCAGGATCATTTTGCACTGCTCGGGCGTCAGCCGGTAGAGCAAGGACAGGATCATACAGTTGAGGCCGACCGACTTGCCCGAGCCGGTGGTGCCGGCGACGAGCAGATGCGGCATCGGCGCGAGATCGGCGACCACGGGATCGCCGGCGATGTTCTTGCCGAGCACGATCGGCAGCTGGGCGACCTGGTCCTCGAAGGCGTGGCTGCCGATCAGCTCGGAGAGGACGACGCTCTCGCGCTTGGCGTTGGGCAGCTCGATGCCGATCACGCTGCGGCCCGGGATGGTCGCGACGCGCGCCGAGAGCGCCGACATGTTGCGGGCGATGTCGTCGGCGAGCTGGATGACGCGGCTCGCCTTGATCCCGCTCGCCGGCTCCAGTTCGTACATGGTGACCACCGGGCCGGGGCGGACCTCGACGATCTCGCCCTTGACCGAGAAATCCTCGAGCACCGATTCGAGCAGCCGGGCGTTGCGCTCGAGGCTCGCTTTGTCGAGCGCGGCGTTGATCGGGGGCGGGGCCGGGTTGAGCAGGTCCACTGTCGGCAGCGCGTAGCTGTCGCCCAGAGCGAGCGAGGCCTGGCGATCCTTGCCCGAGCGGCGCGTCTCCGGCGGCCGCGGCCGCTCGGCGATGATCGGCGACCGCGGCTCCGGCGCGGGCGCGACCTGGCGGCGCGCCGGCCGCTCCCTCGGCTCGGCGAAATCCTCCTCATCGTCGCCCGCGCCTGCGCGCAGCGCGAGGCGGCGCGACGCGAGCCACCGGCGCTCCTCGCGGCTGAGCCCGAGGCCGATCCACAGCAGGACCAGGCCGCCGAGAGCCAGCAGGACGGTGAGGACGATCCGGAACGGCTCGACGATGCCCGGCTCGCCGATGGCGGCCAGCCCGCGCTCGATCAGGGCGGCCAGCGACAGCCCCGCGACTCCGCCCCAACCGGCGGGCAGGCCGTTGATCGCGCCGGCGACGAGGAGTGCGACCGCCGTGCCCGCCAGCGCCGCGCCGATCAGGCTGATCGCGAGCAGTCGCCCGAACCGCCGCCGCGGCGCCGCGAGCGCCAGCCGGAGCCCGCTCAGGAAGAGAAGCGGCAGCAGCAGCGCCGAGACCGGCCCGAACGCGGTGAGCAGCAGGTCGGCCGTCCAGGCCCCCGGCGCGCCGAGCCAGTTCTGAGCCGGCCCGCCGGCCTCGGTGTTCAGCGCCGGATCGGTCGGATGATAGGTGGCGAGCGCCAGCGCCGCGCCCAGCGCGGCCAGGGCCAGGGCTCCGCCGCCGGCGACGCGCACGCCCCTGCGGACGCCGCGCTCGGCGCCCTGCTTCCACTGGCCCAGCCGGCCGGGCCGGGCGGAGCGTGCCGCAGCACTGGCCATCGTCGTGCCCCAAATGTTCCCGCTTTAGCCTTCATGCGCCTCGCGGGACTCCCGGGTCAAGCGCTTGGCGTTGCAGGCTTGCATCGGTAAGGCGGGAAAATGGAGCGCGCGGACGTCATCATCCTCGGCGGCGGCCTCGTTGGGCTCACGCTCGCGCTTGCGCTGGACCGGCATGGCCTTTCGAGCATGGTCGTCGATCCCGCCGACCCGCAGACCCAGCTCACGCCGCAATATGACGGCCGCGCCACCGCGGTCGCCAGCGCCTCCTGGCGGATGCTGGAGGCGATCGGAGTCGGCGACCGTCTCGCGGGCCGCGGCTGCCCGATCGAAGCCATCCGGGTCAGCGACGGACTCGCCCCCGGCGGCATCGCCTTCGCGCCCGAGCCGGGCGACGACCCGCTCGGCATCATGTTCGAGAACCGCCTGCTGCGCGCCGCGCTGCGCGACTGCGCCACCGCCGCGGAGCGGGTCACTCTGGTGATGCCCGCGCGCCCTGGCGAGGTCGTTCGCGACGAGCACGGCGTGCGGGTCGCCCTGACCGACGGGCGCCTGCTGGCGGCGCCGCTTCTGGTCGGCGCCGAGGGCCGCAACTCGCCGACCCGTGAGGCGGCCGATATCCCGATCGCGCGCTGGCAATACGACCATGTCGCTTTGGTGGTCACGGTCGCGCACGACAAGTGGCACGAGAACACGGCCTACGAGATCTTCTATCCGTCCGGCCCCTTCGCGGTCCTCCCCATGCTGCGGGGCGAGGACGGGCAATGGCGCTCCGCCATCGTCTGGTCGGTCCCGGCCGACGATGCCGACGCCTATCTCGACCTGCCCGATCGCGCGCTGGCGGCCGAGCTCGACAAGCGCATGGGCGGCTTTCTCGGCGCGCTGTCGCCGGCAGGTCCGCGCGCCAGCTACAAGCTCGGCTTCCACCATGCCGCCACCATCACCGCCCGCCGCCTCGCCCTCGTCGGCGACGCCGCCCATGGCATCCACCCGATCGCGGGCCAGGGGCTGAACCTCGGCTTCCGCGACGCGGCGGCGCTCGCCCAGGTGCTGGTCGAGGGCGCGCGGCTCGGCCTCGATCTCGGCGACGCGCAATTGCTCGACCGCTACCAGAGGTGGCGCAGCCTCGACACCTTCATGGTCGCCGCCGCCACCGACGGCCTCACCCGCCTCTACGGCATTCCCGGCCGCACCGCCGCCGCCGTCCGCCGCCTGGGCATGGGCGCGGTCCAGCGGCTGGGGCCTCTGAAGGACCTGTTCATGGCCGAGGCGCGCGGCGAGAGCGGCGACCTGCCGCTGCTGCTCCGCGGGCTCTCCGTCTAGCCCTCGTTCGGCCACTCCGAAGCCAGGATCGAGAAGAGAATCGTATCGCGGACATGGCCGGTCCAGGTGATCCTGTCCTCGCGGATCAGGCCTTCGCGCACGCCGCCGATCTTCGCCATCGCCGCCTGCGAGCGCGCGTTGCGGCTGTCGACCCGGAACTCGAC
Source organism: Sphingomonadales bacterium (assembly GCA_034668525.1). Classification (GTDB taxonomy): domain Bacteria; phylum Pseudomonadota; class Alphaproteobacteria; order Sphingomonadales; family Sphingomonadaceae; genus Allosphingosinicella. The sequence continues at coordinate 358 of JAXDPC010000114.1, read as the reverse complement.
CCGCCGGAAGCCGCAGCCGAAGGCGCGCTCCAGCATCAGCCTCTTGATACGCGCATTGAGGCCGGTCCCGCGCATGTCCGGCACATAATAAGTGTTGCCGATCTCGAGCACGCCCCGCTCCGGCTCGATCCCGACATAGCAACTCATTCCGACCAGCCGCTCGCCGAGGGAGATCGAGAAGCAGCGCCAGTCCGCCCGCGAGCGGATGCGGTCGAAGGACGCGTCGAAATGGTCCGGGTCGTAGGAAGTGGCATAAATGCGCCAGATGTCCGCGTCTTCGGCGCAGGCCGCCTTCAGGGCCGGACGATGCTGCTCGGCCATCGGTTCCAGGCGAAGGTCGCCCTCGGCCATCGGCGCG
>JAXDPC010000113.1:0-6658 GCA_034668525.1 Sphingomonadales bacterium | reverse complement strand
CCCGGGGGGGTCCGCGTCCCTCTCACCCTCCTGTTTCCGCCGGAAGCCCAACGCACGGGAATACGGGTGCGGGACGAGGCGACGAAGCTGGTGCTCCACGAGGACGATATCCTCACGGAGCCGGGCGATGTCATCGAGATCGGGGGGACGTTGGTCGAAGTTGTGGGGATCACGACCAAGACGGGCGAGGGCGCGAACGGAGAGCGAGTTGCGTCTTTCGCAGCCGCTCTGCCGCCGCAGTTCACCCGGTATCGCAGCTTCAGGAAAAGCGCTTCGGGGCCCGCCCTCCGGCGAGAGCAGAAAAGGCTGCTCCGGCTCGTGGGCGCGGATTTTCCGGAGGAAATCACGGCGATCCGCTTTCCCAAGCCGGCGGCGCCGGCGCGCCAGACGTGCGTCCGGGCAGACGATGCCCCCGCGGGGGAGACCTGGCTCCATCTCGGCAGCGACTGGACGAAGCCCCCCGAGGCGGCTTCGATGCTCCTGCCGAGCCTCGCCGGAATTTCGGCCTGGTCGCAGGTGCGGCTGCCGCGGAGCATGGAAAATCCAGAACTTTCGTGGGAATATTTCGACGGCCGCGGATGGCGGCGGCTCGACCTGGAATTCAGCGACGGGACCGCCAATTTCGCGTCGAGCGGCGCGGTGCGCTTCAAGGTTCCGGATGACATCTCCCCCACCGACGTGGCGGGCAAGGAGGATTATTGGATCCGCGCGCGCCTCGTCGGCGGCGATTACGGACGGCCGAGCTATATCGTCGATACCAGCGTGAAGGACCGGCAGTCGATCCGCGTCGACCGATCGAGCCTCAACCCGCCCGAGATCGTCACGATCGAAGCGCGCTACGAGCTGGAAACCTATGTCGCGCCGCAACTGGTGCTGACCGTCAACAATCTCGCCGCCGTGGACCAGACGCAGGCCGCCGCCGCCGCGGGAGCGGAGTTCGACCTGTTCGAGGGGCTGGCGGCGCATACGGGCGACGCGGCCGGCCTCGGCAGGGCGATTTACCTCTGCCTCTCGCGCGCGCCGGACGTCGATCCGCTGAGCCTCTATGTCGACGCGGCGGACGTCGACGCGCCGCCCTTGCGGCTGCAGGCGGAGGTGCTTCGGCCGGAGGGCTGGGCGCCGATCGTCTGCGACGACGGGACAGCGGGGGTCGCGCGACCGGGGCTGCTCCGGCTTTTTCTCTCGTCCGCCCCCGCGCACCTGCCCTTGTTCGGCTGCGGCGGCTGGTGGCTGAGGCTGCGCCCCCTAGAACCTTCGAGCGGGTGGGCGCCGATCGTGCGCGGCGTCTACCTGAACGCCGTCATAGCGGAGCAGGCCAAGTCCTTGCGGCAGGAGATATTGGGCTCGAGCCTCGGCGCCCCCGACCAAATCTACTCTCTCGCCGAGGCGCCCGTGCTTCCCGAGACGCTCGAGCTCAGGGTGCGGGAGTCGCTCGGGGATGAGGAAAAGGCGGCGCTCGCCTTCACCGGTCCCGAAGCCGTCGCCTCCTACGCCGACATCGAGGGCGAATGGATTCGCTGGCGCGCGACGGACAGCTTCGCGGACAAGGGAGGCGGGGCGCGGGTCTTCCGGCTCGATCCTTCCACCGGCGAAATCCGGTTCGGCAACGGCCGCGACGGCAAGATCCCGCCGGCAGGCCGGGATGCGATCCGCGCCGTCGGCTACCAGGCCGGCGGCGGCAGCCGCGGCAACGTGCCGGCCTTCGCCGTCAACCAGCTGAAGACCGCGCTCGAATCGGTCGAGCTCGCCGTCAATCCCGTCGATGCCGGAGGAGGTGCGGACGCGCCGCCCAGAGAGCGGCTGGCCGAGACCGCCCCGGCTCGGCTGCGTCACGCCACGCGGGCGCTGACGCCGCCCGACATCGAGGCGCTCGCTACCGGTTCCTCGCCGGACGTCGTCCGCGCGCGCTGCCTGCGCGGACGCGGCTGCGGCATCGATCTGGTGGTCGCGATCCGCAAGGCCGGCGAGCGCTGCCCGGTACCTTCGCGGGCGCGGCGGGAGGGCATCGCCCGGAATGTCGCCGACGCCGGCTGGGGGGCGCTGGCGCCGGAGGCGATACGCGTGCGCCCGCCGCGCTACGTCCACATCAGCGTCGAAGCAGCCGTGATCGCGCGCAGCGCCGATGGCGTCGCGCAGGTCGAGAACGACGTCCGCAAGGCGATCGTCGACTTCCTCCATCCGATGGACGGCGGACCGGGCGGCCGGGGCTGGCCGTTCGGACGGCGCCCATGGCCCAGCGATGTCCAGCGGGTCGCGGCGGCCGTGGCCGGCGTCGATCGCGTGGTCGACGTCGCGATCGCCGCGCGGGAGTCCGGCGATCTCGATCGGCTCGGCGCGGACGCCCTCGTCTGCGCCGACGAGGAGGATATCAGCCTCGTCGTCCGGCCGCCGCGGAGCGGGCGATGATCCCGGTGCCGAACCTCGACACGGTCGACTTCGACGCGCTCGTCCAGGAAGGCCGGGCGCTGATCCCGCGCTACGCGCCGGACTGGACCGACCACAATCTGCACGATCCGGGCATCACCCTGCTCGACCTTCTCGCCTGGGTCGTCGATCAGCAGGTCTATCGGATCGGCTTCGTCGGCGATGCGCATCTGAAAGCCTTCGCCGCCCTGCTCGGCGTGCGGCCCAGGCCGGCGCAGCCGGCGCGCGGCCTGCTATGGCCCGCCGCTCCCGTCGCGAACGAACGGACCCTGCCAGCCGGGACACGCGCCTGGCCGGTCCGCCAGCCCGAGCTGATCTTCACGACGGCGGCGGAGGTCCGGCTGAGCGGCGCGGCGGCCGACATCCTGACGGCTTCGGCCGCGGGGAAAGCGGCGAGGGTCCGACCGTCCGGAAGCGGCGCGATCCGTCTCGATCCCGCCACCGATTCGCTCGAGCTCAGGCTCGACGGGCCACTCTTCGACGATGCGGCAGCCGAATCGACGCTTGCCCTCGGCCTGGAATTCGCCGGTCCCTTCGCCGATCTCGGGCCGGACACTCCCGCTCCCATCGCCTTCGACTATCGGACGAACGACGGCATCTGGCATCGCGCCGACAGCCGATGGATCGACGGCGGCGCGCGCCGCTCGGGCGTGGCGCTGCTGACCGTCGCCGGCGGCCACGGCGCCGCCGCGGCGCTCCGGCTCGATTTCACGGGCTCGCCGGTGCGGGCGCTGCCGACGCGCCTCGCGCTCGACGTCCTGCCGCTGGTGCAGATCGAGACTCTGCCGGCGCTCAAGCTGGGCGATGCGCTCGGCCTGCCCGACCTCGAGCTGCCGCTCGGCGCCGGCGCGCTGCCGGCGCAGGCCAGTGCCGGCAATCCCCTCAGGATCCGCACGCTGGAGACCCGCGGCCCGGTCGAGTGGCGCCGCGTCGACGATCTCTCGCGATCCGGCCCGCAAGACAGCGACTATGTCGTCGACGAAGCGCGGGGCGCCATACGGTTCGGCAACGGAGTCAACGGCCGGGTGCCGCCGCCGGACCGTGAGCTCCCCCGTCAGGTCGACCGGGACGCGCTCGACGTCACGGCCGGGGCCCGGGGCAATCTCGCGCCCGGGCTCGCATGGGGCGTCGAGGGCTTTTCCGCCGACGCGGCGCCCTGGACGAACCGCGAGCCGATCGCCGGCGGGTGCGACGCGTGGGACCGCGAAGCGCTGCTGACGCAGCTGCGGCGGCGCGCGCGCGATCGATCGGCGATGCTCGGCGACGCGGATCTTCGCGCGGCCGCCGCGGACCTGCGGGGCTTCGGCCTCGAACGGGCCGAGGTGCTGCCGCGCTTCCTGCCGACATTGCCGCATCGGGCGGTGCCCGGCGCCCGCACGCTCCTTCTCCACCCGGCGAAGGACGTCCAGGGCGGCGACGCCTGGGTCGATGCGATCGAACGGCGGCTGGCGCCCCGGCGCGTGCTCGGCGAGCGGCTGTCGCTGTCGGCGGCGGAGCCGGTGACGATCGCCGTCTCGGCCGAGCTGCTGATCGCGGCCGGCAGCGACGCCCCGTCGATCGAGAAGGCGGTGCTCGCGGTGCTCCGCGCCCGGCTCAGCGCGTCGCGTACCTCGCCGACCATCGCGCCGTGGCCGAGCGGCCGGCCGGTCACGATCGGCGAGCTCGAATCGCTCGTCGCCGGTGTCGAGGGCGTGGTGGCGGTACCGCGGCTCCGGGTCGGAGGCCGAGGCGACCCGCCCGAGCAGATGTCGGTGCCGCTGGCGCGTATCGAGGTGGCGGTCGCCGGCGCCATCGCGATCGCGCTGCGGGTGGAGGGCTGAAATGGCCCATTTCTCCGATCGCTCCTACCGCTTCGCCACGGCTGCCCAATGGGCGGCCGGCGCGATGACCGGCCTCGATCCGGACGGAGACCGCTTGACGCTCTCGCCGCCGCTGGTGGCGCGGCACGTGACGGAGAGCGACGGCGACAGCCTCGCCGCCGTCGATGCGTGCGGCTGCCCCGCCTGGCTGCGGCGATCGACCGGCGAGCTGGTTCGGCTCTACGATTTCGGGCCGGAGGTGCAGGGGCGGCTCGACGTGGAAGCGCCGGCCGCGCTGTTCATGGGCCCGACGCGGCTCTGGGTGCAGGATCCGTCAGCCGTCACCCGCTTCGACGCCCGCACGCTGCAGCAGCTCGGCAGCTTCGCTCATCCCAGGCTCATCGCCAGCGCAAGCGACGGCTGCGACGGCCTTTGGCTGCTCATCGGCAGCCGCAGGGGCGCCTACGTGCGCCATATCGACGGTCGCGGCTGCCTTGCGCGGACCCGTCTCCATCTGCTCTGCTCCGTCCGGCCGATCGCGCTGGCCGCAGCCCTCGACGGCACTTGGCTGGCCGTCCTCGACAGCCCCGGGGAGGCGCGCGCGCCCACGGCGAACGACTGGCGGCTGCACATCGTCGATCTGGCCGACTGCCGCACGGCCAAGCCGCATTGCTTCAAGCTGGAATCCGGGGACGAGCAGCCCCCCCGCCACCTGGCTATCGATGCACGCGGCCGCATCCACCTCGCCGGATCGGGTGAGCGGTCCCCGCTTCAAACCGTCTCGCTTCGGGGCGAGCAAGTCTCGCGCCAAACGCTTCGGCTGCCGCGTTCGGCCTGGCCGGTGAGCGGGCTGCTGTGGCGAAAGGCATTGCTGATCGCCGCCGCGGATGGGCTGTATCGCCTCGAGCGCGCCACCGCCGAGGACGAGGATGCCGGCGTGTCGCGAGGCGTCTTCGTCACCCCCACCCTCGTCTCGCCCGACGGGACGCCGTCCGGCTGGAACCGCGCCGACATCGAGGTCGAGATGCCGGAGGAGGCGACGCTGAAGATCAGCTTCGCGAGTCACGGCGAAGCCAGGCCGGAAAGGATCGACGACATCCGCCGGGTCCTGGCCGAGGGCGCCGGCTCCGCTGCCCGCCTCCCGGCGGTCGACTCGCCCGTCACCTGGGACAGCGACACGCGCACTTATCATGGCGGCGCCGGGGCAAAGCGGATGCTGCGCTTCCTTCTCGACGGGACGCGCGAGAAGCATTTGTGGCTGAAGCTCGAGTTCGAATGCCCGGCGGGCGCCGCGCCCGTGTCGCTGGTTTCGCTTCGGGTGCGCTACCCCGATCGCTCCTGGCTCGACGACCTGCCCGCGATCTACCGCGAGGACGAGGGTTCCGCCGCCCAGCTCCGCCGCTTTCTGGCACCGATCGAGGCGCTCTACGGCGACCTGAGCGACACGATCGATTCGCTGCCGGGCCGGATCGATCCGTCGACGGCCGAAGACGAATGGCTGCCCTGGCTGCTCGAATGGCTCGGCTTCCCGCCGACCGCCGGCCTCGGCGCCGACGTTCAGCGCAAGTTGCTGAGCGAGGCGGGGATGCTCCTCAGGGATCGGGGCACGCAAAGCGCGCTCGAGCGCATGCTCGACATCGTCACCGGGGGACGGGCGGAGGTGCGCGACAGCGGCGCCTCCGCCGCTTTCTGGGTGCTGTCGAGCCGCCGCACCCGGCTGACGGCCCGGCTCGGCTGCGACACCCGCGTGGCCGCGCACCTGCCGGCCGATTTCGTGCTCGGCCGGAAGGACCTGCGTCTGGGCCAGGCGCCGCTCGGCCGCAGCTGCACCGACGTCGACGCTTTGCTCTGCGCCAATTGCGCACTGGTTTCGATCCGGATCGAGCTGGAGGCCGAACGACGCAGGCTGGTCGAACCGATCGTGCGCAGCCTGATCGATATCTTCGTGCCCGCCCATTGCCGGGTCGAGCTCATCGTCGCGCCGGCCAGCCGGGCTTCGCCCGCCGGGCGCCTGGACGGCGCTCTGCCGCTCGGCGCCGGGCGGCTCGCGGACCCGCGCGGCATCGAGCTCGGGCGCCGCACCCGCGCCGGCGGGTGGGCGCTGCCGCCGGGCGAGGTCCCACCCATTCCCATCGACGGGACGGCGGCGCCGGACGGCGCGCGCCGCCTCGCCTGAGCCGAACCATGAGGAGAGAGACCATGGCCGATGCCGACCCGAAGGCGCCGCGACGCTGGACCAGGCGGCCGCTCTTCTCGCCGAGCCAGATGCTGACCGCCGAGCAGCTCAATCTGATGATGGAAGAGGAGCGCGGGCGGACGGAGATGCTGATGCGCGGCCTCCACGGCAACGGCGTCATCTTCGGCCTAGCCGTGACTCGCGAGCCGGGACCGACGTCGCTGACGGTGACCTGCGGCATGGCGCTCGACCGGCACGG